>DATIIX010000031.1:0-3494 GCA_035479175.1 Saccharimonadales bacterium (SeqCode)
AAGGCTTTTCGTTCTTCGTTGTATAGGTGCTTTTCAGCCGCCTGACGAATAGATTCAGCTGCAGAACGCCACTTTACTGCATTGTTGCTGTCTTTACGTACTTCTGCAAGATCCGCGGCCGCCATCAACGCTGCATAGGTAACAGCGGTAGAATAGGTAGTAGTCAAAAATTGCTCTTCCCATAAATCATAGGTAGGTTTAGGCAAGCCAGTTCTTCCATCAACATAACGCGCCAAGAAATCAGCCATCGGCAACACCATCGGCTCATAAAATTCCTTCAGAAGCACTTCGTTATTGCCTGATGTATGGTAAAACTGGCTAAACACAAACAACACAAGTGCAGTTTCATCCTCCTGAATTGGAGGGGCGGTTACGCCCCCTTCATGCACGTATGAATGCCAGCTTGAGCCTAAAGCGCCATCTGCGCGGTATTTGTGCATCAAGAACCCACCCGGATTAAGTGCCCGACGGCAAAACTCGAAGAATCGATAAGGCTCATCTTTGTATCCCATGCGAATCAATGGCCATAGTACATAGGCGCCATCACGCGGCCAACAGTACGCATACGCGTCGCGACCATAATTAAGCATACTGCTGTCAGTACTTGCAACCACTGCACCGCGTTTATCAATATGCGACTTAATAATCATACATGAGCGCAAGAATTGCTCACGATGCGCAGGGTCAATTTTGCTTGCCACTTCATTCGCCGGTTTAAGCCATTCATGCCACCATTTACTCGTAGCATCAAGTCGGCGATGCACGCCTTGACCTTGCATTTGCTTATGGATGTAAAGCGCCTCACGAGTTGAAGTACCACAGGCAATCCAGTAGTGCACGCGCGCAGAGCTATGCGGAGCTAGTTCCATCTTGAATCGGAGTGTCGAATCAACACGACCATGTTCCACTGAGCACATCTCAAGTTCGCCATCGTCCGCATCGCGATATGTTCCATCACGGCCTTCGATTCCAAAGAGCCCTACGGTGTATTGGTCAAAGTAATCTTTATGGTCAGTCTGCGCGGATATAACAAACGCACGACGGCCTCGATAATGAAGGATTGCTTTTGCATCAGGTAGATATTGAGCTGTGTCGGTATTGCTCCCAGCGTCACCAATATCAAATGCCTGGTGCAAGAACAGCCGCACATCACGCGGAGATGATTGCATATTGATAACATGGATATTGCGCATAAATGCACTGAACTCGGTATCAGCCGCATCATCAAGCTCTAACATGACACCAAGCTCATGGTTCTTAGCAATCGTATGGCCAACTAATGAATCATGCGGATAGCTAAAATCAAACTCCCATTTACCATCATCAAGCCAAGAAATCTGACCATCAACCCATATGCCTACATGGTGTCGCAAGTTACGTCCTGCTGCATGGTTTTCAAGCCCAACGTACGGATAGTAAAAGTCGTGCACTTCACCAAAGGAGTTGATACCAACATGGAGTTCGCCGTTGCTTAGAACTATGGGACGGGCCATCTATAAATCTCCATGCCCATGATGCTCGTACAAACGAAATCGCACATCACGCAGGGCATTAATAAAGTACAAGAATGCATCATATGGCGACTCATACGGGCTGAAGTAAGCATGCACGTCACCATCGGTGAAGTACTTCGTACACATGTAGTACGCATGGTCGCTCGTAGTGAGACGGCGCCAATCGCCAATAAGTGCCTCATCGTTAGTGCGAAGAATATCCCCTTCAAGATCATACAAGTGACGCATTGCTTCGTGCTGCATACCATTACCGAGCCACGCCGAGAGGTCACGCTCGGTATCAGCCCAGGTTGTTGTGTAAGGGGTATCAATCTCATCTGCAGCTTCAAACGTATCACAGGCCTCACTTGCCATGTAAAAGGTATTCGCAGGATTAGCAAGCCATCGGCCAACAAAGTCCTTAAAGAAGCTGAAAATACCAGTATCTTCCCAAATGTTTTCACCAAAGGTCTCGAAGTCCATGAATAAATTAATCACTTCGCCGTCATCTCCAAGCGAAGTATTAACCCAATCATCATATTTATCGGCGGTAAGCGGATATTCTTCCCAGGCACGGTTACTAAAACGGAATGCAACATCGTCACTTAAGCGATAGTTCTTCATGAGCAACTTAATGTTTTTCGTGCCCACAGGCCTATAGACGTAGTTCGGGCTACGCCAACCAAGAATTGGATCCCAGCCTTCAGACAAAATGCCCTTAAAACCGAATTCATCAGCCCATCGCGCAAGGTTGTTATCGTAGCTTAGCTCCGTATTACGGAATACGGACGTTTCGACACCAAATGTATCTCGAATCTTCTGACGGTGCTTCTCAACCTGGTGCTCAAACTCACTGCGGCTATAGAAAAACGCAAGACTATGATAGTACGTTTCAGCAACAATTTCACAGCGGCCAGTATTAACGAGTGATTTAAAGCTCTCAATAACATCCGGGCCCCATTGCTCAGCCTGCTCAAGTAACGTACCAGTAATAGAAAGCGATACCTTAAAATCAGGATGTGTATCAAGTAATTCTTTAAGCAACTTCGTCATTGGACGATAGGATTTGTTCGCAACCTTCTCAAAGATTTCTTTGTTATTACGATGGCTCTCGGTAAATGGCCCAAAGTAATCGTGATTTTCAGCAGTGTCGAACACCGTATAGTCACGCACACGCCATGGCTGATGCACGTGTAAGTAAAGAACTATACCACGCTTGCTCATACGGTTGCTCCGATCTTCATTCTGGTATATAGATGCATACACTTACGGGCAACATCATGCCAGCTAAGGCGAGCATATTCATACTTCACATCATCACGAAGTTGCCGCGAGAGTGCAGGGGAGGTTGCAATACCAACAAGCTGGTCAGCCAGTTTATCTGTATCCCAAAAATCATAGCGCATAATACTCTTAAGCACTTCACCAACACCCGATTGTTTGCTAATGATAAGCGCGCTGCCGTAGTGCGCAGCTTCGAGTGCCGTCAAACCAAACGGCTCACTCACGCTGCTCATAACAAATACATCAGCGACACTGTAGGCATCGCGCCACTGTTTGCCTCGTACAAATCCCGTAAAGAACACCTTATCAGAAATCCCAAGCTCGGCAGTGAGCCCGATAAGCTCATCACGCTGCTCTCCATCACCAGCAAGTAACAATACGAGCTTATCGTAACGCTCACAGGCACGCGCCATGCCATGTATAAGTTGCGTAAGACCTTTTTGCGCTGTAAAACGCGTAACCGTCGACACTACCGTATAACCTTCGCGGCGAAGTGATTCAAGGTAGCGATACGTACGACCATCATAGCCATAACTACCGAGTGAGTTTGGATCAATTGCGTTGTGCACCACCTCGATCTTATCGGCCGGGATACCGTACCGGTGAATAATAATATTCTTCGTAATACCACTTACCGCAATAATACGATCAGCCATCATAAGACCTTGGTATTCAATCTCATGAACAATAGGGTTGCCGCTACCAAACGAACCAGCA
>DATIIX010000032.1:0-24453 GCA_035479175.1 Saccharimonadales bacterium (SeqCode)
AATATATTGCAAAATCTGGCGTACACTAATCAACGATACATCCATCACTACAATATCTGGCGGAGTCGCAGGGGGGAAATCACGAATATCAGTCTTTTCATGCAGCTCAATACGCTCATCCCCACGCAGTGAAGGATGCAGCTGATCTGTTCCGACATCCACAGCGTATACTTTCGCCGCCCCATGACGAAGCGCATAGTCAGTAAATCCCCCCGTCGATGAACCAACATCAAGCACCGTCGTACCAATAAAATCAATAGTGAACTTACCCGCCACACTTGCAAGCTTCAATCCAGCACGGCTCACGTACTGCTCCTCAGCTGTCAGCACAATCTTTGCGGTATCATGCACAAAATACCCGGATTTTGCAGCCACCTTACCATTAACTGTTACTTTACCAAGCTTAATCCAACTTTCCGCCTGAGACCTTGTTGGCACAAGTCCACGTTGAACGAGTAATTGATCGAGCCGCTGCTTCACCTAGACCCTACTTTTTACGTTCGCGATATTCGCCAGTTGCAGTATCAACAGAGATAATATCACCAGTCTTAATAAACGCAGGAACTTTCACAGTCACACCAGTCTCAAGCGTTGCGTCCTTCAATACGTTGCTCGTAGTGTCACCCTTTACGACATCTTCTGTATATGTTACTTCAAGATAAATATTCTTAGGAAGCTCAACGTTAATCACGCGCTCACTAAAGAACTGCAGGCTAAGGTTCTCACCCTCTTTGAGGAATCCCTTTGCTTCGTCCATCAAATCAGCAGAAAGCTCAAACTGTTCGAATGTCTCAGGATCCATAAAGAAGTAGGTTTCACCATCAGTGTAGAGGTACTGTACGGTACGGCTACTTACTTCAGCCGCTTCGACCTTTTCCTGACCCTTAAATGTCTTTGGGATCACCGCGCCAGTAATTAAGTTCTTGAGTTTTACATTCACAATAGAACCGCCACGTCCCATTACCTTCTGGTTATATTCAATCACGCGAAAAGGCTGACCTTCAATTTGGCAAACAACACCTTTTTTCAAATCAGTTGGTTGGTACATAAACATTATTCCTTTACTTTGTTTTCAAGTGTCGTATAGAAAATCACGGGGTGAGAGATGCTATGCGGCGCAGATCAAGGCGCAGATGAGACTCGGACCTAACAATATAAACATATTGTTAGGAAGAGCCGTAATCTGCACAACGCCGATATGCACCGCGGAGCGCTCTCACACTAGCCGTGTGATACGAAAGGCATCAAAGCCAGGTGACGCGCACGCTTAATAGCTACTGCAAGCTGACGCTGTTGCTTGGCGCTAAGAGCGGTCTTTGCAACTGGCTCAATTTGGCCGTAGATATTAATGTAACGTGAAAGTGTCTTTACATCACGGTAGTCAAAGTATACTGGAGTATCCTTCTTAAATCGCTTTATCATATTAACATTCTCCTAGAATGGAATCTCAGACAAGTCGATTGGCTTGTCATCGATATCTTCAATTACTACATCGTTTGATTTGCTACTTGATGAACTCGAGCGAGCTGGCGTGCCAGAATCATCGCCACGACCACCACCGACAAAATTAAAGTCCTCAACGACAACTTCAACTGCCTGACGGTTGTTACCGTCCTTGTCTTGGTAGCTACGCTGGTCAAGACGACCACTTACAAGAAGTGGCGCACCCTTCTGAACGTACTGCGCAATAATTTCGCCTGGCTTACCCCATGCAACACAGTTGATAAAGCTCGTCTGGTCTTGCATTTGACCATCCTGGCCTTTCCAGCTGCGCGTTACTGCGAGACTGAAATTAGCAACGTTCTGACCGCCTGTCGTCGTTCGCATTTCGACATCGCGCGTCAGGTTACCCATCAAAATTACCTTATTAAACCCCTTAGCCATACTAGGCCTCCTCCACTTTGTTACTACTCTTCTGAAGTATCGTCGTCTCCGTTTTCAGCAGCGCGCTTCTTTGCTTCTTCAAGCAATGCACGACCCTTCTCATCAACAGTAACGAGCAGGTAACGAAGTACTTCTTCAGTGATATTTAGCGTGTTGCTAATCTTGAGTGGCGCTGTTGCTGGTAACGTAACATCAAATGCAACATATACAGCGAACTCCTCGCCTTTGATGCGGTAAGCCATTTTCTTCTTACCCCAGTTGTCTTCAGAAACGATCTCACCACCATTGTCTGTGACTAGTTTACGCACTTTCGCAAGTGGCGCTTCCAGATCAACTTCAAGATCTGGATGAATAAGAACGGTTAGCTCATATTCCTTCATACCGTAAAACCTCCTTTGGGATCCGTACGGATGGTTACCTTATCTCAGGCAACCTTAGGTTAGTGACAGGTATATTATACCCCAAAGTTTACAAAAAAGCTATTCTAAAGAAGTTTCAGTCCTCGCAAACAAGGGAAACCGTTGATGGAGAAGTGCTTTTGCATGTGCATTCGCGACTGCTTTCTCTTCCTCGGTTCGCGCCCCATGACGCATCGCAGCGATCACAGCTCTGTGAGAAAGCTCGTCCACAGTGCCTTCTGCTCGCTCGAACGACATAGGGAGCCAGTCCTCCGGATAAGCGTTTTCACTATACTGTACGACCGCGTCGCCTGCAGCGTCAACTGTAATCAGTTCCTCGCCGTCATCAGTCTTAATGTGCACCGACAACATCTCTGATGGTCCAAAATCACTCTTATTCCCATCGTAGTAAACACGTGAACGTACTATTGTTTCTTCAAGTTGGCGCCGACCATAGTCACGCATCGCAACACCTTCTACTTCAACAATACGTCGTCCGACATGAATCGTACTACCATAGCGTCTAGCTGAATATAACTCCCACAACTCCTGTACACTCGCACACACCTTCGCACCCAACTCCCGTGCAAGCGGCAATTCTTGCCTTGTGAAGTCGCGTAAATCAGTCTCTGCTGCAACCTGCTCCGAGTTCTCTATCTTGGTATGTTTTGTCGGTAATTCTGTCTGTATCATACGTCCGCCTTTCGCGCCTAATTACACTTGTTTTACTCTCCCGAATGCACGATGTCAAGCTAAGTGCTACAATTGTTTGTGATGATAGTAGCAATTCAGGGTCAGGCCGGCTCATTTCACGAGCAAGCTGCGCAGCAATGGTATGGTGCTTCCATTGACATCCTTCCTTGCACCACCTTCGGCGACGTTTTTGATGCATATGCCAATGGCGACGCCGACGCCATCGTCACGGCAGTTGAAAACACCCTCTACGGTAGTATTAACCAGGTATACCAATATATTGAAGATTGCGAAGCGCCAATCGTCGGTGAAATAAAACTCGCTATCAAACAAATGTTGATTGGTTTGCCTGGCACAAAACTCAGTGATATTACTGAGGTATATTCACATCCTGTTGCGCTCGCCCAATGCAGAAAATGGCTCGCGAAGCACCTGCCTCGTGCTGAGCTTATTGAATTTTTTGATACTGCTGGTGCGGTTGAATACGTTAAAAACACTGGCGAAAAGCATATGGCTGCTATTGCTGGCGAGCAAGCTGCAGAACTCTATAAAACCGCAATCATTCAGCCGTCAATCCAAGACAACCCTAAGAATATCACACGATTCTTAGTACTTGAGCCAAGCCTTGCTGAAACGGTCTCACGCTCATCGCTTGTGATTACAACAAGCCACAAACCTGGCGCACTTGTCGAAGTCTTACAGGTATTTGCTGATGCAAATATCAACCTTGTAAAACTCCAATCGCAGCCAATCATCGACCAGCCATGGCATTATAAATTCTTTATGGTCGTTGATTGTGCCGGCGAACAACTCTACAAGCTCGTCGAGCGAATCGAACAAAACGATCATCAAGTTACCTTGCTTGGTGAATACAAGGCTGCGTAGCAATTAAAATAGACTCCGCTTGGCCATCTTCGTAAGCGAAGTGCAACCAAAGAGCCTCCATAAGGAGACTCTTTGCGTGTAACGGGGTTTTGAATGAAGATGGGCGAAAAGGAGTTATAACTTACCCTACACCTCAACATCAGCCCCACCACCATCAATCTCATCCAAACTATGAATCAGCACATCGCGTGGTCGAGCGCCATCCGCCGGGCCAATAATTCCCTGCTCTTCCATCTCTTCGATAATACGCGCAGCACGCGCATACCCAATGCGCAACTTACGCTGTAATAAACTGGTGCTTGCCTTACGTGTCTCAATAACAACGCGGCACGCGTCACGGAACATACTATCGCCACCTTCGTTATCAAAGTCCATCACAACACCGCCCTTGCCGTTCAGCTGAACAGGCTGAGAAATAATTTCCTCGTTGTACTGTGGCGGCGATTGAAGACGCAGATGGTCGGTAATCTTTAAGACCTCTTCATCCATTACCCACGCACCCTGGATACGCTTTGGCTTTGGCATACTCGCTGTTTTCATCAACATGTCACCTTGGCCAAGAAGCTTCTCAGCGCCCACCTGATCAAGAATGGTACGACTATCAATCTGGCTTGCAACCGTAAAGGCAATACGCGCTGGCACATTAGCCTTAATCAAACCAGTAATCACCGTTACATCCGGACGCTGCGTTGCAAGCACCAGGTGAATACCAACAGCACGCGCCTTCTGAGCGATACGCACAATCAATGCCTCAACGTCACGCGCAGCTACCATCATAAGGTCCGCCAACTCGTCGATCACAATCACAATATATGGCATTGTGCCTTCATCAACTTGCTGCATATTACCATCTTCATCGGGTACGCTTACTGACTTATTTTTTACCTTTTGGTTGTAGGTCTTAATGTCACGAACTCGCTCCTCAGCAAGGAGAGTATAGCGACGCTCCATCTCGTTCACCGCCCATTTAAGCGCACTTACGGTCTTTTCAGGATCAACAATCACTGGCGTCAGCAGATGCGGAATATCCTGATAAGGCGCCATTTCCACTTGCTTAGGGTCAACCAAAATTAACTTCATATCACTTGGTGCATTACGATATAGCAAACTACAAAGCAACGTATTAATCATCACTGACTTACCGCTACCCGTCTGACCCGCAACCAACAAGTGAGGCATCTTGTTCAATTCACCAACAACGGCAGCACCAGCAATATCCTTACCAATCGCAAACCCAAGTGGCTCATCGGTCCTGCGCCATTCATTACTATCGAGGATGCCGCGAATACGCACGTCTGCCGCGCGTTTATTTGGCACCTCAATACCTACCGCTTTCTGGCCAGGAATTGGTGCTTCGATACGAAGACTACTCGCCGCAAGGTTTAATGCAATATTAGTCTCGAGTGCAGTGATGCGGCTTAACTTAATGCCTGCAGGTGGCTTCAAAGTGTACTGCGTTACCTTCGGGCCAATATTAGCGCCCTCCATTTCTACATCAATACTAAACTCGCGAAGTGTGTCCTGGATAACATGGGCGTTCTGCTTGATATCACCTGCATCAGCTGGAGATTGCTTCTTTTCAAGCAACTCAAGATCTGGGAACTTCCAGTTAGGGTCACTAACAGCAAGCATTGCTACTTTTTCTTCAGCTTCTTTATCCTGTTTGACGCTATTCTTAAGACTACTCAACCTAGCTGATTTTTGATCCTCGGAGTCCATCATAGGTACACCGGCGTTCAGTTTGAAATCAGCGGAAAGTGGGCCGCTTTCTTTTATATCAGAAGAGGCATTTTTACGCATCACATTGATGTTCGCGGCATCCTCACTACTCTCCGCACGTCCGATGAGCCACGCAAGGAAATAACCAACATCACGGAATGAAACTCGAAGGAAGAAAATCCCTGTAATAACAATAAATAGCAGGTATACAAATATCGCGATTGGCATATTCACAAGTGCAAGCATTACGTTATTTAAGCCATCGCCGGTAGCACCGCCAGTTGATGGTTCACTCACTCTACGAAACAATCCTGTGAGACCGCTCATCCAAACAACAATAAGGACAGCCGAAAGCTTTGTCATGAGAGGCAGGCGATTATTTTCAGCCTTCAGAGCCTGGACAGCTACATAAATTGCAATAAATGGCACAATATACGTAGCCGAACCAAATACGCTCAGGAAGAAATCACGCATCCAGTTAAGCAATTGACCGCCCCCACCAAACCATGACACAATAAGCAAAAGAGACAATGCAATTAACAGAATTGCCGAAACCTGGCGCCAAAAACCGCTCGGCAACTCATGCTGCGGCGAATCAATCTTCTTAGTCTTTCGTCCCCTGGTGGTCTTTCGTTTTTTTGCCATAACTTTTATCTATTGTATGTCAATTGACATCTGTTGTATATCCGTATGCTTTTATAGTAGCATAAATTACAACAAAAATCAATACCGCCTATGCTTAGAGAGTTGCAGGTTCGCGTGGCTCACGAGGCACTTGCACCTCTGAGTCAGGCACCTGGCGTGGTGGGAACTGACGGCGCCGCACCGCCATCATACCCTGTCGCTGCGGTTGACTTTGGTCGCCATCATTTGCAATATTCGCGTTAGGTTTAGCGCCCTGCTGACGGTTATTGTTCATGCCAATCTCGTTAATAACAGGAATCACGATCGGTGTGCGACGAGTTTGATCGTACAAAATGTGCGTGACTTCATCTTTGATCTCTTTCTTAATAACTTCAATATCGTATTTCCCAGCAAAAGCACGAGCAGCCTTCTGCTTAATGTACGCACGAATCATGCCCATAAGTTCTTCGCTATCGCGGAGATAAATAAACCCGCGGCTAATGATATCAGGGCTTGTAAGGAGCCGGCCACTACCGCGCTGCACAGTAAGTACAACCACAAACATGCCTTCCTGTGACATGTGGATGCGGTCCTTAAGCACAACTTCGCTCACAATTTCGCCAGCATCGTCGTACATAATGCCACCAACATGAACACGGCCAATCTTGCGCGCACCCTCATGGTCGAATTCAAGAATATCGCCAGCATCACACACAAAGATATTATCGCGTGGGATACCGCATTCCTTTTCGGCAAGTTCAGCATTATGCACAAGCATATGAAATTCACCATGGTATGGAATGTAGTACGTTGGGTTTACAGCGCCAATCACACGAATATGATCTTCGTAGTAACCGTGACCTGAAAGGTGAAGTGGACCGATACCAGTAAGATGCGTCTTGCCGTTCTGGATAATCTCGCCGCCTTCGCGCATCAAGCCATCAACAGTGCGAACAACGTACTTTTCGTTACCTGGGATTGGGTTCGAACTAAATACAACAACATCACTTCCTTTGATTTTGATGTACTTATGAGCACCCGTTGCCATACGGTTCAATACTGCAGAAAACTCACCCTGACTACCAGTACAAACAATTGTAATCTTATTGTCAGGAAGTTTAATAATATCTTCCATCTTCATTACCGTGTCTTTTGGAACCTTAATCGCACCAGTACGAAGCGCTACCTCAAGGTTCTGGATCATACTAAATCCAGCAAAGGCAACTTTACGTCCATGCTTTTGCGCCTCATCAAGAATAAGCTGCATACGGTGAAGCTGACTTGAGAAGCTCGAAATAATCACGCGGCTGTTTGGATATTTATCCATTACCTCACCCATACTATGTTGAATATCGAATTCACCGTGCGTGTGTGTACCATCTGATTCACAGTTGGTTGATTCATTAAGGAATACCAAAAAACCCTCTTTTTGCTGAATCTCAGACAACCTCGGGAAGTCAAACTTCTTACCGTCAACTGGGTTCTCTTCGATACGCCAGTCACCAGATGCCAAGATGTTACCCACTGGCGTACGGACTACAACTGCTGTCGCATCTGGGATTGAGTGATTCACGCGCACCAGCTCGATACTAAATGAATCACAAACTTGTACAATATCGTGCGCCTCTGGGTTGAGCTCACGGTAATCTGGAGTAAAGCTACCGTCCGTCTCTTCCATAGTGCGCTGCAACATACCAAGGGTAAATTTACTTGCAAACACTGGCGCAGGAAGCTTTGGCGCAATATGACGGAACGCACCGATGTGGTCGAGGTGACCATGCGTGAATACGTGAGCGCGAATACGATGCTTGTTCTCTTCAAGCCAAGTGGTATCTGGCGTAATGTAGTTGATACCCGGGTAATCGCTACCTGGGAATAAAAAGCCCATATCAATCACGATAATATCATTGTCGTATTCGATAGCAGTCATATTTTTACCGATACCCATCTCACCAACGCCACCGATAGGAATAATCTTAAGCGTTGGCCGTGCAGAGCGTGGCTTTTTAGGATACATACTAAGGCTAAACTGTTTGCCATCGTAGCCATTAAAGCGCGATTTGTTCACCGGCACGTTAATAATGTGTTGGCTCGCCTGCATATTAACACCCTCAGAAATACGACGTTGTGCACGAAACACCTCACCCTTACGAGTAGTGGTAGCATTCAATACTGAGTTGTTTGACTTTGGTTTTAGCTGACTATTTGGCCGTTTTGACGAATCATCAGCGTTTGGTTTTGCGAGACGTCGTTGTCCCATATTGTTTTTCTCCTTTTGGTTAGAAAATACTTATCAATAACAAAATTCAGAGGAGGAAGCGGCGCTGGACCTTGGCGTACGAGTGCGAGGAGCCTACCCTTCCTATCTATAAAGTGATTTCTATTATACATCGTTGAAGGCATTTTGGCAAGCTGTCACACACTTAAGCAAGGCCTAAGTCAGGGACCGTATTGTAAAAGCATACAGATAACATTAAGAGGAGCAGTACATGAATATCATCTCCCGCGGAATAAGAAATGCCTTTCGCAACATCGTACGAAGTGGGTCTATCATTATTATCTTGGCGCTGAGTATTGGGCTTGTTATCGCAATGCTCGCCGCACGCCAAGCAGTACAGGATAAGATCGCATCAGTAAAAGCTAATACCGGCAACACAATCACTGTATCGCCTGCTGGTGTACGCGGATTTGATGGAGGTGGCAACCCGCTCACCAGTGATCAGCTTGCAAAAGTAGCAAATATTAGTCATGTAACAAAGGTAGTCGAAACACTCAACGACCGACTAACATCATCCGGCACTTCCTTAAAATCTGGTATCGATCCGGGCAGTTTAGGTAGGCGCAACGCCAGCAACAGCGGTATCGGCGAAGGTTCCGCAGTGTTCCGCGTAGATGACAGCAACTCAGATAGCAACGCAGTACACACCTTCTCCATACCGGTCACGATTACAGGCACAAATAATGAATCGGCGATCAAAACCGCAGGCACGACGAGCCTCAGCTGGAAAAGCGGCAAAATGTTCGACACTACCAAGGATGCAAATGTAGCGGTCATTGGTGCGCAAATCGCCAGCAAAAACAACCTAAGCGTTAGCTCGACATTTACAGCATACAATACAACATTCACAGTCGTTGGTATTTACGACGCCGGCAACACCTTTAATAACGACGGGGTCTACATTCCCCTTCCAACACTACAAAAGCTTTCTGATCAATCTGGCGACATCACCAGTGCAACCGTTACGATTGATTCTAGCGACAACTTAGCAAGTGTAACAAACACGATCAAAAGCCAGCTCGGCTCAGCGGCTGACGTAACAAATAGTGCTGATATTGCCACCGCAACCACCGCACCACTTGAAAGTGTTGCAAGTATTGCTCTCTTTAGCTTGATTGGTGCAGTTATCGCAGGTGCAGTTATCATTCTGCTTACGATGATTATGGTAGTACGCGAACGACGTCGTGAAATCGGAGTAATGAAAGCCATTGGGGCTTCAAACATCGTAATTATGTGGCAATTCATCGTTGAAGCTATCACCCTTACGGTACTAGCACTGATTGTTGGTACGGGTATTGGCGTCGTTGCCGCGACCCCACTCACAAACGTGCTTATCTCCAATGATTCAACCAGTAGCACAAATTCAGACCCTTCTATTACTCAAGTAGGGGGTGGCCGACGAATGATGAGATTTGCAGGCCCTGGCCAGTTTGGTCAAGCCAGCCGCAAGACAATCGAGAATATTCAAGCCTCAGTAGGTGGTGCAACGCTTACCGAAGGGGCCGCACTTGCGCTTGTTATCGCAATTCTCGGTAGCGCAGCGCCGTCGCTCATGATTAGCAAGATTAAGCCAGCAGATGCAATGAGGAACGAATAATGTTAGTGGTTAAAGACGTAACAAAGCAATTCAAACAGGGTGACAACACCGTCACAGCTCTTAACAAATTATCGTTTACCGTGAACGATGGTGAGTTCGTCAGTATCATTGGCAAGTCTGGCGCCGGCAAGAGTACCCTCCTGGGAGTACTCGGCGCCCTCGATACGCCAACAAGTGGCTCCATTGAAATCGGCGACACCGATATTGCCAAACTCAGCGACCATAAACTTATCGGCTACCGCAACACCTCAATAGGATTTGTGTTCCAAAGCTATAATCTCATCCCCAACCTCACTGCAGTCGAAAACGTCATGCTCCCAATGGAATTTGCGCATATCCCGTCAAAAGAGCGTCGTGATCGAGCCATACAGCTCCTTGAAGAAGTTGGTATCACAGATGGTCGCGAAGGGCGTAAGCCAGGCAAGTTATCCGGTGGCGAACAGCAACGCGTTAGCATTGCACGCGCTCTCACTAATCATCCGAAGCTTATCTTAGCCGACGAGCCAACCGGCAATCTCGACAGTGAAAATGGCAAAATGATATTCGATCTATTGCATAAGCTCAGTCGCAGCGAAAACACCACAGTCGTTGTTGTAACGCATGATCTTGATATCGCCGGCAAAACTGACCGCACCTTCACATTATCTGATGGCAAGCTCGTTACTAAAAAATAGTCTACACAATGTATTAAAAAGATATAAAAAGTATAGCCGAGGCTCGCCTCGGCTATACTTTTATCGTCATATCTTTTTAATAATTTCAGGAATACGACGAAAGTCGTCAAGTAATGTCTCACGCAAGCTACCATTATAAAGTGCTGCCGCAGGGTGATAAAGCGGCACGATGATAATCGTATCATCACCAAACTTGATGCGCTTTGGCTCGCCATGAATCTTGCTAATATACATTCCAGGTAAGAAATATTCCATACTATGACGCCCGAGCGTCACGACAACTTTCGGTTTAATAATCTGTAGTTGCTTCAGCAAATATGGCCAAAAAGCCTTCTTTTCATCAGGAAGCGGATCACGGTTATTGGGCGGACGGTATTTCACGATATTTGTGATATAGATATCGCTACGCTGCATCCCGGCAGCCCCAAGCATCTCATTCAGGAACTTCCCCGCCGCTCCAACAAATGGAATTCCCTGTTCATCCTCATTCTTGCCTGGTGCTTCACCAATAAACACCACCTCAGCATCAAGGTTTCCATCGCCCATCACTAGCTGTATAGCAGTTTTACGAAGTTCAGGAGTAACATCAGCTGCAATCAATCGCTCCCGCAACTCGTCCATCTGTTCTTGCTTCGTCATACTATTCGCGAGAACGGATTGCCGCCAATAAATTATTAAGCTCTGTTTCTGGCAGTAAACTATCCTGGTGTTTCTTCACGTTCTTAAGGCTTGCATCCGCATTGTATTTATCTTCAACGTCCGTAAAGGCATTGTAAGCTTTAGTGAATGCAGTTTCATCCTTAGCAATATACGCAACCTGCAGCGCAACGATATCTGTACGCATTTCTGTAAAGTACTGCTCTAATTTCTTGCCTATTGTTGCCACATCAACATTCCTTGCAGAACTCAGTTCTTTAATGGCTTTCGTGCATTTAGTGAACGCCCTATCCCAAGAATCGGCAATTGTTGAAAGGTCACTTGTATCCATACCAGTAGTATCGGCATTATTGCATTCCACCACCATAGTACGAAGTGTCGGCATTGCCTCAGCCATACTATCATTATTCACCATTGCGGCATTGTTTTTCGTGACAAATGCATCGTAGGCAGATTTCACTTTGTCATCTTTTAGTGCACGCATGCCAGATAAGCTACTGATTGTTGTTTTATAGGCAGTATTCGCATCATTATAGGCAGCCTTCTTGGTCGCAATGTCACGATCTGTCGCAGAGGTATCCACGGCTGCCGTCGACCATTCCTCTGCCACATCATCGGCTTTATGATATGCCGCAATTGCCGTATTGGTCTGTTTTTCAGCACTCTTATAGTCTGCCTTCGACACATAAAAGAACGCAAAGTACACAACAGCCACCGCAATTCCGAGCACCAAAAGACCGCCAACAATCACAAAAAGAACAGTACGCGTCTTCTTTGATTTGTTTGGCGACAGATTTGGAATGGGCGATTGTTGGCCGGTGATACTCGGAGTAGGCGTAAGTCCTTCTGTTGCCGATGGTCCAATCACACCTTCTGGCTTATCTTGCATTGTAGACGTCGGCGTTTGTGGTTGATCGTTCACTTGCGCGAGCTCCTTACGATTAATTCTCTCTTAAGTGTAGCGCATTGCATATGTAAGCGCTACACTCCTCAAAAAATTATCTACTGTTCAATACCCTTCATAGTAAGGCTAAGACGGCCTTTCTCATCGATAGCATCAAGTTTCACTTTCACCATCTGACCCTCTTTCAACACATCGGTTACCTTCTCGACGCGCTTGTCGCTGAGTTGGCTTATATGGAGCATACCATCAGTACCTGGGAGAATATTCACAAACGCCCCGAAGTCCTTAATGCTCACTACTTTACCAGTGTAGATGCGGCCTACTTCTGGCTCTTCAGTAAGACCACGGATCCACTCAAGCGCGCGTTCAATGCTTTCACCATCTGGACTCGCTACAGTGATAAGCCCGTCATCTTTAATGTCAATCATTGCACCAGTTTCAGAGGTAATCTTGTTAATAACCTCTCCGCCCTTACCAATAACCGCACCAATCTTATCTGGATTAATCTTAATCTTCTCAATACGAGGAGCGTACGGACTAAGTTCAGGTCGCGGTGTCGCAATCGTTGTAAGCATATGCTCTAAGATATGTGCACGACCAGGCTTGCTCTGCTCAACAGCTTTACGAAGAACCTCAACAGGCAAACCATGAACCTTCATGTCCATCTGCATCGCCGTCACACCCTTTTCGGTCCCAGTAATCTTGAAGTCCATATCACCCGCAAAGTCCTCGGCGTCAGCGATGTCACTCAAAACGTATGGTGTATCACCGTCCATCATGAGACCCATCGCAATACCACTTACAGGACGCTTCAAAGGTACGCCAGCATCCATGAGTGCAAGACACGAGCTACAAGTAGCCGCCATCGAAGTAGAACCATTCTGGCTCATAATCTCTGTCACACTACGAATAGCGTATGGGAATTCCTCTTCAGTTGGCAATACCGCCGTAAGTGCGCGCTCAGCAAGGTAGCCGTGACCAATTTCGCGACGACCTGGGCTGCCCATGCGACCAACTTCACCAACTGTGAATGGCAGTGCGTTGTAGTGGTGCATATAACGACGCTCGTAATCAGTCTGCTCCATAGTGTCTACTGTTTGCGCAAAGCTAAGTGGAGCAAGCGTCACAATATTCATACCTTGCGTCACGCCGCGAGTAAAGATACTCGAACCATGTGCACGAGGTAACACCCCAATTTCACTTGAAAGTGGGCGAACTTCTTCGAGCTTACGGCCATCTGGACGAGCATTATCTTCGACAATACCTTTACGAACATCTTTGTGAAGAGCCATGGTAAATGCCTCGTCGTATTGGCTACGAATACCGGCATACTCCTCTTCACCTCCATGCTTTTTAGCCATAGCAATATGGAATGCGAGGCGAATTTCGTTCACCATTTCATTACGCTCTGGATATGGCCTGCGAATCGTAGCACCAATCTTGCCCTCTACCCATTCATCGGCCTCTGCCTGAATAGTAGTGTCCGGCAGAACAAGGGTATACTCCTGTTCTTTTGGAGCAACTTTTTCTTTAAGTTCCTTCTGTAGTGCAATCGCCGGTTGGAAGGCTTCATATGCCCACGCCATCGCATCGATAATCACTTCTTCAGAGACTTCCTCGGCACCTGCTTCAACCATTGTGATGCCGCTTTCGATACCAGCAACAACAAGGTCAAGATCACTCTGTTCGCGCTCTTCAGGTGTCAAGAATGCCTTAAATTCACCGTTCACACGACCAATGCGCAAACCTGCCACAGGGCCATCAAATGGCGTACCAGTAAGCATAAGTGCTGCGCTTGCCGCAATCATTGCAATTGCATCTGGACGGAAGTTTGGATCCATCGAAAGTACCGAGCTTACTACCTGGACTTCTTGACGGTATCCCTTAGGGAATAGTGGGCGAATCGGGCGGTCGATCATACGGCCAATAAGGACAGCGTCATCACTTGGACGACCCTCACGCTTAATAAAGCGGCTGCCACTAATCTTGCCTGCTGCGTAAAACTTCTCCTGGTACTCAATAGAGAGTGGGAAGTAGTCAAGCACAACTGGACGTGTTCCGACAGTGGCCGTACCAAGCACAACAGTGTCCCCATAGGTTACAAGTACGCTACCAGTAGAACGAAAGCCAACGCGGTTTACTTCAAGCGTCAGTGGGCGCCCGCATAATTCAGTAGTGACAGCAAAAATTTCTTTGCCACTAGGGTTAATGATACTCATGAACTGAGCCTCCTCTTTGTTAGGTCGCTCACCTTCTATTGTGTAAGTAACGGGTAGAAAATTTCTGTTGAATTCTTCTATCCACCACTTACTGTGGCAAGCGTGTGTTTATTATACGCTATTTTCCCTCTCATTACCATCACTACCCCTGTTACTAAAAGCTTTTAGACAACCAAAATTTAACCACAATAATAGCCGGCATATTGTACCAAAACATGATATTGCAATGCTTGTCTATTGCTATGATCGTTCGGTAAAAATGTATTCAATAACTTCCTCGCCACGCTGGCAAAGGGTATCGAAACCATCAAGTTGTTGATCGAGATTCCCACCTGTTGAATCTTGTGAATTGATCATTACGATAATGTATTATAACATCTTACATAATAAACAGCAATACTTCGCGCAATGTAACAGAATTGACTAAGCCACAATATCTCTCATACGTTCACGTAACCGTTCTTGACGTCGGTCTGGCGTAATATCTTCATGTATCTGTGAGCGCGACAATATACCTGCATCAGTCATTCCCCGCACATGGAGCGAGCAGTTCAGATCGGCACATACAAGATACGAAACCGTACGATTATCACCTTTGGGCAATGTAAGCACAGCACTCTCTGGCCCTCGCCGCCACGTTGCACAAATATCACAGATGATTGCCGCAACTCGTCCGCCCGTTCGTGCTACCCGTGGTGATAATGTAAACGGTATAGTGGTATCTTGGTATAACAGCACGCCTTCATTGCCAGATTTATCGGTCACAGCCAAAAAATCTCGAGAGTCCCATTCAGTAACCTCTTCTGGCACGAAGCGAAGGGTCTTCCGTAGTCGTGGCTTAATACGTGCAGATGCAACACGTTCCACAAATTCCTCACGCGTTATTTTATGCATCTTCTCGTTCCTTAAGCCAAAGAGCAAACTTTTTGTACGCGCCTTTAGCGCTGCGCTTGTCGTTCATCTGATGATGTTCCTCAGGACGTGACTGCGAAAGTGTTACCGAGCGTCCTTCAGGGATAAATACTCTCCATAAAGGTCCCCATGCTTCCGGGCGTTCAACTTCATCCACCGCATCAGCAATCATACCCCAATATGGTTCATCACTAAATGCGTACTGTTCACCGTTCTCATCAACAAATACAAGATTACTAATAAAATACGCTCGGCGATTATCATAGCCCTGCATCAATTTCACGAGCCCCTCTGCGCCAATCTTCTTACCCATGTATTTTTGATACGGCCCTGGGAATCCGCCCAGCGCCTCAATACAAAACTCACTGTCATCTACCACAACTGGGTGACCTAGTTGCTTAAAGGCTTCAACGGCCTTCACTTTAGCAATCTCTAGTGCGGTGTCTGCCTGTATCTCAGTAATTTCAAGCTGCTTTGCAATGACGATAATATCGCAGCCCGCCCGATCGAGGTGAGCCTGCAATGACACAACTTTTCCATTGTTGGTTGTCGCAAAAATGAGTTCTTTCATACATACCCCTAATAAAAGACCCCGCCGATGAGCAGGGTCTTTTACGCTAGCTACTTACGTAGGCCTAGCTTTTCAAGCGTTGCCTTGTAGGCCTCAAAGTCTTTCGTCTCAAGGTACTTGAGGAGGCGCTTGCGCCTACCTACCATCTGAATAAGACCGCGGCGCGCCATGTGGTCGTGCTTATTGGCCTTAAGATGCTCAGTAACCTCTTTGATACGAGCCGTCAAAACCGACACCTGAGCCTGTGGGCTACCAACGTCGTTTTTGTTAACCTGAGTCAAAGCAATAGCTTTCGCTTTATCATCCTTTGATATCATAACTGGTAATTGTAACAGATAAGCTACTAATTTTCAACACCGAAGTCAGAAAGCGCCTTTGCATCAGTTACCGAGAAATCAGCAATCTTCGTGCGGCGCAGCTCCTTACAGTACGCGCCCGTGCCTAATCTCATTCCAATATCAACCGCCAAGCTACGAATATAGGTGCCACTACTCACATGGGTACGAATTGTAAGTGATGGGTATGAATAATCTATGAGCTCGAGATTGTACACGGTGATTGTTCGCTCCGGGATTTCCACTTCTTTACCATCACGCGCCAACTTGTACGCTCGCTGGCCATTAATCTTGATGGCGCTAAAAATCGGTGGACGCTGCATAATTTCACCGCGAAACGCCGCAAGCGCCCCCTCGACTTGTTCTTTCGTCGGCACACTATCTGAAACCTGCGTTAACTCACCCTCAGGATCGCCCGTTGTACTCTCTTGGCCTAATATAAACTCTGCCTCATATACTTTATCAAGCTTAGTAAATTCCATCGCCTTACGTGTCATTTTGCCACTCACCAAAATCAAGAGCCCTGTTGCAAATGGATCAAGAGTGCCGCAATGCCCTACCTTCACTTTCTTACCTGCCCGGCGGCTCAGAATACGGCGCACGCGCGCAACAACTCCAAAACTGGTCATTCCGGCTGGTTTATCAATTAAAATAATTTCTCCGTCCATCATCGTTATTATAGCGCACTCGTTTTCGGATCGATGTTACACTTGAAATATGAATGATAAAAATGTCTGGACAGCGCTACATGATGATTACAAGCAACGGGATTGGGCGAAAATTCCATCAATGTTTGCCGAAACATCCATAGCATATTTCCCCCAGCAAGGTCGAGTACTCGACCTTGGCGCAGGACTTGGCCAAGATAGTCGTTTCTTCGCCGAAAAAGGATATGACGTTGTAAGTACAGACCTCGAAAATGGCACGCTTGAAGAACAGTTTGCCGATCTACCATCCGAGTTAAAAAATAAGCTCAGTACGGCACGAGTTGACCTCCGCGAAGAACTTCCATTTGGAAATGGCTCATTTGATGTTGTATACGCTCACCTATCGCTCCATTACTTCGACTATGAAACAACTGTGCGGCTTATCGGTGAAATTCAGCGTGTCCTGCGACCTGGAGGCGTCATTGCCTTTTTCGTTAACTCAACGAGCGATCCAGAGTACGCATCTGGAACAAAGATCGAAAACGACTTCTTCCAAGTGGGCGACGCAACAAAACGATATTTCAGTATTGAGACGACTCGAGAATTCACTAAATATATCGACACGACTCTTCTTGATGACAAAGGCGAAACCTATAAAGACGCCGCTAAAGGTGTCCACAATCTCATTCGTTTCATAGGAACCAGACGCCAGAAAGAAGCATTTTCAATGGCGCTCCCTTACTGTGGCGCAATCGTCGAACGCGAACAAAACGGCGAAAAAGAGCTTCTCATGCAAACTCGCTGGAAACCACACGCCGACCCTGTTTACTCTGGAACAATTGAGTTTCCGGCTAGCACCCTTGATAAGCCATTCGAAGATATCCACGATACCCTTGCCCGGGAAATCAAAGAGGAAACAGGTCTTACACTTAAGAATATTCGAGGCGATGAACGTACTAGTGATATAACAAGTGGCAGAGATGATCAAATCATCGGTTTTCGACCGTTCTGCTGTACGCAGCAAATCAAAAACGGCAAACCATGGATAGGATTCGTGTTCGTATGTGAAGTCGAGGCTGGTGAGCCAAAAGCTCAACATGGTGAAGCAAAAGACGCCCACTGGATGAAGGCTGGTGACTTACGCCAACTATACGAGAATGAACCTGAAAAACTCTTCGGACTTGAGTTACCCGCATGGCAATACTATTTTGATTCGGAGAAATAACAATGAAAAAAGTATTATTTGGCATTTTTGCCCACCCGGACGATGAAGCATTTGGCCCTGGCGGCACACTCATAAAGGCCGTACACGATGGTGTGGAATTACATCTTATTACACTTACCCTCGGCCAAAATGGCACCAACCCTGACAACGCTCCTGATTTAGGTACCGTGCGCCGTGAGGAATGGCTGAAAAGCGGCCAAATGATAGGCGCTACAAGTCAACATGAGCTCGGCTATATTGACGGCCGCCTCTGCAACATTGAGATGCTCGAGATTACTGAAAAAATCCAGCATATCGTGCGCGAAACAATTGCAGATCGTGACATAGAAGTTGAATTCATAGGATTTGATCTCAATGGTCTTACCGGTCACATTGACCATATTGTTGCAAGCCGAGCACTCTGCCTCGCATTTTACCGTCTCAAACAAGACGATAGCCGTTTTACTCGAATCCGTCTATTTTGTCTACCTCGAGAGCAAAACCAAAGCGTCAACACCAACTGGATTTACATGGAAGCCGGCCGCACGCCAGAAGAGATAGACGAGACCATCGATGCTCGCAAATACTACAAAAAAATTATAGATGTAATGCGTACACACCATAGCCAACGTAGCGACGCCGAAACCCAAATAGACACCCTTGGACACGGTATTGGGATAAATCATTTTATAATCCTTAGCTAGCTCTACTGACCAGGAATTTTGAACTGTGCGGGATCTATAGACTGCGGCGGTTGCTCTGCTGGTGCGGGCGGCAAAACTGCGCCAAGCGTATCAGGAACAGAAGCTACATTTACAGGGGCTGGGTCTCCAGGAAGCGGTGGTAGCGTTGAAAAATCTGGCATTGGCGGTAATGGGGGCAGTGGAGGGAGTGCCGGAGCTACCTCTGCCGTCGGTGCTGGGATTGGTGCAGGTTCATATGCTGGCATCTCAGGAGCCGGCTGTTCCTGCGTATTAAGCGCCTCATCAAGTGCAGCGCGTGCATCATTATGCGCGGCACGATTTTGCGCATCAATTTCAGCAAGTGTTGGCTCAGAAGAAACAAAAGGCACCGGAGGCTGGATGATGTCAGCGTGGCCAGTTGGAGCAGTACCGCTCTCCTCCGCAAGCACGTCGCGAACTTCTGGCTCAGCATCTATCTGGCCCGCAGCCGCATTAATCGGTGACTGGAAAGCAGGCACACCAGTTGCATACGAGTTATTATGGCTTAGAATCGTATGATTGCGATCGTCTTCCAGCTGTTGACGCTTGTCTTCTTCCGCCTGTTCAGTTGTCGCATTCAGCGTCCCACCAAAACTCGGAACACCTGTCTGTTCATCGGTATGCGCCGTTAACGACGACTCTTGAGCGACAGGAGCCACTGTTGAAGGGGCTACCGCTGGAAGCTCAAACACAGGTGGAGCTGCTGACACGGTCGTGGCAAGCTGCTCTGCAAGCTTTTGCTCGGCTGCCTCAGTCGCAGCTTCTTGACGAGTCTCGTTCACGCGTTCTGCCTGCTTTGCAAGTTCTTGCTCGGCGCGACTTATCGTTGGGCTGGAATTGCCTGTAGCGATCTCTCTCGCTACAGTATCAACGTCACCTTCTGGTGCATGCGAAATCGAGAGTGCACCAATAGCACCATTATCATCTTTCTGCACTTCTTTTTGCAGGTCGGTAGGTTTCTCCCCTATTGAAGTATGCGCAACATTTGCGTGAGTCGAAATTGCCATATCTTCTTCAAGTTTTGTAGCAATAAGCTGCTGGTTAGCCCCAGCTGACATCAACTGCGCGGCAACAGTCATCACCTTTGAGCTTGTCTTGTTATTCGAGAATCTGTCAGTCGCCGCAACGATACCAGTCAGAAACGCCGTAGCAACCTGCTCATCAAGTAAAGTTTTCTCCCCTTTCACACCTTCCGCGATCTGAAATAGCATTTCGCTATAGCTACTCGCCTCACTATCAGCCCACTCAATACCACCAAGTTTTGTTGGCTCGCCAAGTGACACTGCGGCAACGGTTGCGTCATGTAAGATACGACCATGGCTTTCAAGTGCACGATCAAGGTCAGTTTCGTTCTGTACACCAACAGCTAACACGAATTCTACGTTGTAATCACCCTGAGAAAATTCAAGGTCTTTCTCGCTAATTGTTGTTCGGTACGGTGTGATAAATATCTTCACCATGTCATCCACCACTTTATAGCGAAGATGGTCAGCTTTCTCTTTATCGAGGGCAATGATGAAGTCTCGCAGACTATCAACCGTATTCTCAAACGTTTTCTCAGGGTTCAAAAACTCGATCGCAGGTGGCACATTACCGCTAAACACAGCTGTGGCATGCTTATTCAATTTATTAATACAAAGCGTTATAGCAAGCGCTGCAGAAAGCTCGTCAACAGACGGGTTCGAGTTAACAGTAACAAGAACGTTGTTGCTATCTTTGAGCTTTTGAATAATTTGCTTTAGCGCGCCTTGATCTGCCATTATACGTACCTGCTGTTTATGTTCTTTTTCGAGTTTGGCTTCACTATACCATAAGTAGTTCGCCTCCGTCAATGATTATTCATATCCTCTTTACAAACAGGGGTATCTCAGGTATAATCAGTCTTTGATTGAAATAGTAGCTCTAAAGATAAGATATAAGGAACAATATGCCAATCATCAAATCAGCAATCAAACGAATGAAGCAGACTGCAAAGCGTCGCGCACGTAACGTAAGCATCAAGCGCGACATCAAGGGTGCAGTTAAAGCTTTTACCGCTGAACCAACCGCCGCTAACCTTAGTGCCGCACAGAGCGAACTTGACACAGCAGTTAAGAAAGGCCTTATCAAGAAGGCTACAGCAAGTCGCCGCAAGGCTGGTCTTGCAAAAGCTGCCAAAGCTGTTGGCGCTAAGCCTGTAGCAGCTCCAAAGGCAAAAACTGCTGCAAAATCTGCGGCAAAGAAAGCTCCCGCAAAGAAGCCTGCAACGAAGACTACGACAACAAAAAAGACCGCGGCAAAGGCTACCACAAAAAAAGCCTAAGCTAGGTTATAGTAAAATAATCTCCTAGACTAGGGGATTATTTTTTATCGCGAGGTAATCGCATACAAAAAACGATAGATCGCATCCCACGGCCCCGCCTGAGACGTCTTAGTCTCGATATCAAGGTCGGCAATAAACTGCGTCAATGTACGAACCTCACTACTTCGAAAACGACTAGCTGTCTCCTGCATTTTCTTTGCTACGAACGGGTGTAGCCCAAGTTCTGTTGGAATACTTTGCGACGAGCCACCAAGTGTTGCAACGGCTGCAAGTTGTGCCCATTGGCTGTTCAATAGTGCTAATGCTCTATGGCCGTCATCAGTGCGTGCCATGTCAGTTAGTAACGTGTCGAGGCGCGCCAACTCACGGCGTGCAGCGATATCAAGCATATCAAACACGCTGTCCACCATTGTCTGCGGCAAAATCGTAGCAATCATATCATTGGTCACTTCTTTAGTCCCCGCAAGAGCCCTCACCGCATGCATGAGTTGCATCTGGTCAACCACGCGCGCAGATACCTTATCACTCACAACCAGAGCCCGTTCGACCATTTGCGTAACTTGCGTTAGTGATAGTGACACATTATACTGCTTCGCCGCCGTTCGCAACCACTCCTCGACGGCCGCCGTATCGCGCTCTGTAAATGAATCTGCAGTGACCACTGTTGCTGTTCTAATAATCGCCTTATATGCCTTAGTGCGCTTATCGAGCTTGCGTTCCAGCAATACTATCGTCGTTTCATCTGGCACCTGCTCAGCCCACTCAGCAAGCTTGCCGAATAATGTCATATCCCTGGAGAGCTCACGAATCACTATAATGCGGCTCACAGCAAATAAAGACCCACCGCGCACAATGTCAGCCAAAGCATTCAGCGAAAGCTCGTCTGTGTCAATATGCTCTGGCGCTACGCCGACCGCTCTCGCAATCTTCTGCAACTCCACTTTCTGCAGGTAGGCATTCTCACCGTGAATCAGATATATCATTACATCTATGATACTACGAAACAGAGGTGACGACTACAGTGGCGTAGGTTGGCAAAGAGGGCAAATATGGGTACCACGACCAGCAACTTTCATTTTAATGATAATCGTACCCGGATGACGTGGACATTCTTTACCTTCACGGCGAAAAACACGGGCAAAATCGATATAACTTCCCCGTTTGCCTTCGGCGTTTACATAATTCTTATCGGTTGAACCACCCTTTTCAATAGCAAGATTGAGTACATATTTAAGCTCACTTAGTAATATCACAAGCTGTTCATCGCTCACATCCTTTACTCGCGTCGCCGGGTGAATTTTAGCACCCCATAGGCTTTCATCAGCGTAAATATTACCTACTCCTGCCAGTACCGTCTGATCAAGAAGAGCAGCCTTAATCGTTGTATTATTACGCCGCCGAAGTCGTAATATAAACATGTCAGCCGTGAAACTATCTTCAAGCGGCTCTGGCCCAACCTTCTGCATAAAATCAATGTTCATCACTTCGGGTGTCGGGTAGAGCTTCATCCAACCAAACTTACGCTGGTCATTAAAAAACAGCATTGTACCATCATGAAACGCGATCACCACGCGTGTTGATCGATCTGGTAGATTACCGACCAGCGAGTCAGTTGGATGCCCTGCCCCGAAGCGCTCGCTCCCCACATACACTAATTGCCCCGTCATCTTTAAATGAGTAACAAATGTGTAATTCGTAGAAAGCTCAATGAGCAACACTTTTGCTCGACGTCGCACTGCCACAATCGTTGCGCCATACGCAAATTGTTCAACATCGTCCCAGTTATTCGGAAAACTCTTTGGTGAATCATGAACCATTATAGCTTTAACACGTCGACCTACGACAAGTCGCTCAAGACCGCGACGTACTGTTTCAACTTCAGGAAGTTCAGGCATATACTAACTAGCTTGGGCAACAATCTCGTCGATTCTTTGCTTGATACCTGCATTTGTTTCAAAAACAAACGCGTGCATCCCAACATCCTTTGCCCCAGTTACAAAACCTTCGCGGTCATCAATAAAGATACATTCCTCAGGCAATAGCCCAAGTCGAGCTGCAGCTGTCTCATACATTGCAGCGTGCGGTTTATCAACGCCAATCTGAAACGAGAATACCTTCTCGTCAAAGAGCGCCACCTGGTCGGGACGGAATAGCTCGTTCGTCCAATCATCAGATGCGTTACTCAGTAAGCCGATCTTATAATTTGGCTTTAGTGCATCACGAATATAATCAAATAGTTCATTGTTTGGCGAGCGTTGTTCAAGCGTGGTTTTCACATCATTCACATCAATATGCGACAAGTCGGCAATAGACTGCATGAATTCATCATGGGTAATATATCCAACGTCGGCCTGGTGATTAAGTTGAGATATCTCACGATATTCACGAGTTCCCTCTTTAAAGTGTTCCCCACGGAACTGCAACCACCCATCGGTTGTAAGTACCCCAAAACAGTCAAAGATAATACCGCGTATCATACGCTCATTGTACCACTGTTATTAATAAATCTTGGTAAACAGCGGACGGAAGTCAGGAACTTGATTCACGAAAAGCGCCTGCACCTGCAATGGGTCCGCGGTCATTGTACCTTGTGAATCTTTACAAGTTGAGCTCCACATCGTGTGATCTGGGTCGTCATTAACCAATGTTTCAAATTCATAGGCGAGTCCGTTGGTTGCACAAACGCCACGCAGATCCGCATCTTTTGTATCACGTGCTTTAGCAATATCTGTCTTATCAAGCGCATATACGAACTGTTCATATGCTTTTAAATTATTGCCGTAGGTCTTCGTATCAATTACTTGGTCAAGGTAGCCTGAATACGTTACAAACGTACGAGTTGAAGGGCTAATGATAATTTGATAGCTGCGGAATTTTTCATCTGCTACAATTGGGCCGCGAACTGTCCAACGTACAGAACGATCACTATCCTGTGCGAGAACTGCTTGCTCAATAACGGATGAGGTAGTCTTTTTATTATCCCGTGTGTCACCACTGCCGCTAAACAACATGCGACCTACTGTTACGATAGCCGCAACAACAAGTGCGACAATCACAATCACGACAATGATTGGAAGAATTCGTGGTCGAGATCCTCTATACATAAGAGGACTATATCATATACGATAATATGCGTCAATGTGAAGCTATGAGCGCTTTTGTCATTTGATATGAACCTCGCTCTTCTCGGCTTGTACCTGATCTATTGTAATAATTTACCATACTGAC
>DATIIX010000033.1:0-5986 GCA_035479175.1 Saccharimonadales bacterium (SeqCode)
AACACTAGTCTAGTGTGGGGTGGTATTGTACCCACAATTTTCCACCTAAGCAGTAACGCTATATATGGGCACGCTATATGTAGCGTGTACATACCAGAACGGATTCGCTAAGATGCTCCATGCTAAAATAGAGTAATGATAAAGGGAACGAAGTAATGCGGGAAATTGAGATAAAGGTAAAACTTGCAAATCTTGATGAGGCAAAACAAAGGCTCGTGGCAGCAGGAGTTGCGATTAGTCAGCCTAAAAGGCATCATGACGTCGTATATTGTTTACCTGAAAACTTGCAAAGCGTTGGTGGTGACACCTCTGTAAACTGGCTTCGCGTGCGCACCGAAAACGATAGCACAGTTTACTTTACGCTGAAGCGCTCGGTGTCTGGTAGCCTTGATAGTATTGAACACGAGACGATTGTAGAAAAAGGCGATGAGCTCGTGAAGATTCTTGAGTATATGGGGTACGTGGTGTTTAGTGAGCTAGCCAAAATTCGCCAGACGGGCCATTATAGTGAATCGATTGAGGTTTGCGTCGATGAAGTTCCACCACTTGGTGGGTTTATTGAACTTGAGAAGTTATGCCCCGATGATGCAGACGGTTCCGCCGTTGAAAAGGAATTATTTACCGCCCTTGATACGCTGGGAATTGAATATACAGAGCGTATGACTAACGGCTATGATGAGCTAATGAATGACCACTTGGCACAGAGCGAAGAAAAATAGGCAAAGGAGGCAGACTATGGGATGGTTTACTGATGCAGTATTTGGAAACGGCGACAATACAAATAGTGGTAGCGACAACAAGAGGCAAACGGGAGCGGATGACCCATATCGGCAAGCATCCGGAGGAAAAGTGATTCCTGAGGTGGTAGTAGACAATGCTGATGCGCATTGTTCGGCTGATATGTCGCATATGGAACTATGGGTACGCCTCAAAAATACCTCAACATTTGAAGTTGAGGTGGTGGAAGTGCGAATACTCGGGCAATCGCAAGGACTGAATCGCTTTTTGAAACCGGGTGAGAACCACGACTGCTGTGTGTATAAGGGGTCGGTACCCACTAATAATGCACAGCATGTAGCGCACGTTGACTACAAAATTGTTGGCAATGGTGATTATTTCGAATCTGATCATCAGATAAATTATCGTCTTGAAGATGATAATGGCGTGCACCATTTTATACCTGAAGAGCTGAAGTTACTTCGACCAGTTCGTGATCTTTAGTTCTCGTAGTGCGGACTTTGCATTTTCGCAAGCACCCGTGAATATTGTAGTAACTATGACGCGCGTGTTTTATACCGATGGGAGTGCTAGTCCTAATCCAGGGCCGGGTGGTTTTGCCGTGGTTGAAGGCAAAGGTCCTGTGGCGCTTGGGAGTGAATCGGGCGATACTACGAATATTCGAATGGAAGGACATGCGATTATCGCAGCGCTTAAACTCGCCGATGGCGCGCCTTGCATTATTCATACTGATAGTGAATTTTGGATTAATGTCATTACAAAATGGGCGCCAGGATGGGCGGCTAAGGGTTGGCGCAAAAGTGGCGGGCCAATCAAGAACCTTGAATTGGTACAGGAAGCATATGAACTATATAACACTTCGCACGCAACCTTAAGCTGGGTGCGCGGCCATGTAGGGCATGAGGGCAACGAACTCGCGGACGAGTGGGCAAACAAAGCACGGGAGGGCGCGCGAGTATAACCTGCTATGAGTGCTCGTCGCTGGGTTATCAATTGGCCTAGCTCAGCTCATGGGAATTGAGATCTTTGGTAGATATTGTGCAATACTATGGTACAATAGAGTTATTAACAACCAAGTATCAAGAGTGTAGCGAGGGACTGGCCCGTTGACCTACCGGCAACCTGTGATTTCATAAGGTGCTAAATCCAGCCCATTTGCCGGGCGAGATGCTATTTTCTTATAAGGAAACTCCTTTCGCCTGTATGTGGATGAAAGGAGTTTTCATGTCTGCAATAGCCCATCATTATCGAACCGCTGAGAGTGTCAGTCCAAGCCACCCTGACAAAATGTGTGATCAAATTAGCGACGCTATTCTGGATGCATATTTAGTACAGGATCCTGATGCGCGTGTTGCTATAGAAGCGTGCGGTGGGCATGGGACGGTATTTTTAACCGGTGAGGTGACCTCGCATGCTGAAGTGGATGCGATTGCGATTGCTAAACGTATTGCCGGGAACATGAAGGTAATCGAGCATATTGCCAAGCAAAGCCAGGAAATTGCAGGAGGCGTAGATACAGGTGGCGCTGGTGATCAAGGAATTATGGTGGGCTATGCGTGTAATGAAACACCACAACTTTTACCACTTGAAGTCGTGTTGTCGCGAGAACTGAATCAATATTTGTATAGGATTTGGCCATATGATGGCAAGACGCAGGTTACGCTTCGCGATAGTGTGATTGAGTCGGTAGTGGCAAGCTTTCAGAACGCACCGCACGACAAGTTAGAGGCTATGGTAACGGAGTGGCTGCGGGACATTCACGAACGCTATAACGTGTTACGGGCAGATGACGTGCGATTGCATGTCAATCCCGCCGGTGACTGGCATCAAGGGGGGTTTGATGCAGATGCAGGGCTGACGGGTCGTAAGCTGGTGGTTGATAATTATGGCCCACGTATTCCGATTGGAGGCGGGTGCTTTAGCGGTAAGGATGGCACGAAGGTTGATCGGTCGGCGGCATATATTGCACGCCGGATAGCCGTTGATTATTTGCGGAAGCGAGATGCTAGAGAGGTGTATTGTTACTTGGCATATGCTATTGGCTACGACCAACCGCTTGAGGCGATTGCGGTTATTGACGGCAAGGAGGAACTCATTCAGGGGTATGACTTGAGTCCGCGCGGGATTATCGCTGCACTTAATTTAACCGAGCCACAATTTGAGCAGACGGCGCAGTATGGTCATTTTGGGAATGGGTTTGCCTGGGATAGGTAGCGAGCGGGCTATTAGGGTCGCCGTGGTATAATTAAGGTAAATGGATCAGGGGTTAGCAATTGAGATTTTGCTTTCGGGAGAGAGCGCCTTACTGACGGGGCCTGCGGGAACCGGCAAGACGTTCGTGTTGAATCAATTTATTGCTCTAGCAAAATACGAGGGTAAACATGTGAGCATTACGGCAACAACCGGGCTTGCGGCGACACACTTGAGTGGAACGACGATTCATGCGTGGTCTGGCATGGGGGTGCGTGATGATATTCCTGATGGATTTGCAGATCATATATCGAAAAGCCGCCGCGAGATTATTGAAAAGACAGATGTACTGATCATTGATGAGATTAGTATGCTGCATGATTTTCGTTTGGATATGGTGGACGAAATCTGTCGACTGGTACGGCGCAAAGATGAGCCATTTGGTGGCATTCAGGTAGTAATGAGTGGTGATTTTTATCAGTTGCCACCTGTGAATCGGGGCGATAGCTGTGGCGGTGGATTTGTCGTGAATAGCAATGTTTGGAAAGAGATGGATCCGGTTATTTTGTATCTTACTAATCAGTATCGCCAGAACGAGGGCGACAAATTACTGGAAATCTTAACGAGTATGCGTGAAAATGACATCCGTCGTCACCATGCAGAAGCGCTACTGAACCGCGTTGATAAACCACTACCTGGTGGGATTGAATTGACTGAGCTTCACACAACAAATATTGATGTTGATCGGGTGAATGCGGGGCATTTGGCGCGCCTTGAAGGTGATGAATTGATATATCAGCAACATACGACGGGCAGTGCAAACTATGTTGAAAACCTGCAACGGAGTGTGCTTGCACCGGCGGTGCTTACACTCAAACAAGGGGCACTTGTGATGACGGTGAAGAATGACCCATCACGTCGCTTTGCAAACGGAAGTATTGGCAAGGTGGTAGATTTTGAGCCCGGTACGGAGTATCCGGTTGTTGAGTTTTTGAATGGCAAGGTTGTAACGATTATGCCAGATACGTGGGAGCTTCGTGACGGCGATAAAAAGCGAGCGAGCATTCATCAGATACCGCTGCGCCTTGCATGGGCGATTACGGTCCACAAAAGCCAAGGTATGACACTTGATGCGGCGCGGATTGATCTGCGCAAAGCATTTGTTCCTGGTATGGGATATGTAGCGCTGAGCCGAGTAAAAAGTTTAGATAGCCTGTATTTATCAGGCATTAATCGTATGGCCTTGCAGATGAGTGAAGATGCACACTTGATTGATGATATGTTGCGTAACCGGGCGCAGTCGGATAAACAACGGTTCGCACATTTAACCGAAAAGGCGAAAGAACGCGAGGCAAATCCGCCAAAAAAGAAAAAGACAGATAGCGGCTGGGCAGAGAAAATCGCGAAGATGCGTGAGACGTATCCGAACGCGTATCGCCCGTGGACTGACGACGACGATATGGTGTTGAAGCAGGAATTTCAGAATGGTGCTTCGGTAAAAGATCTGAGTAATAAGCTAGGACGGCACGAGGGAAGCATCACGATGCGATTGCAGAAGCATTTTGGTGAGGACATCGTGCAATTGTAGTAAACTAGAGAAATGACGACAGAACCTACCGACAACACTACTGAAACACGAGAATCAACTGATATTTTTTTGTGGGCCAACCAGGCGGATGCGCACAAAGATGCACTGGAAGTTGATCTCTTTATGTTTACAAAAGGCTATACTGTCTACGCCACAAATTACGCAAAAGAATTGAAGGCACAACTGAAAGTATTGTTTCTTTATGACATGATTAGTCAGGTGCAGACTGGTGCCGCAACGGGCATGACAGTCCGTGATTTTGAAGCTGCAGCAGCCGAAGATAACGTGCTAGAACGTACCACACTTGATAAGGTTGAACATGCGCAAGAAGTAATTGAACAAATTATGTATGGCGAAGAAAGCCTTGAGGTGTTCCGCGAAGGTGACCATGAATTTAAAAAAGTGAAGGGTATTATTGCGCGCTTTTCACGTCCGAATGCTGAGCCATTTTTTGTTGCTAAGTTGCTTCCACAGAGCCAGGTGCTTAAAGGTGCTACTGCATGGATGTACAATGGTGACTCATTCCAACCATTTAGCGCTGATGCTGGTCTTCGTATTACACCGGATAATCAAGCGCTTGTTGCGGGCGGTGACGTGTTCGCATTTAGTGAAACAAAGTTTATCCGTATGTTTGGTTATGATGCAAAGAAGTTTGCCGTAGCCGAAGAGAAGATTAAAGAGATTGAAGAGCATTTCAAGCTGAAGTTCCCAGAAGGTATGACGTTTGATTCGCTCGTACGTGACACGCCAAGCCTGGTATCGAAACTGCAGAAGGTTGACCCTACTATTGTGACGCAAGATCAGGTAGTTGACCACGCCGATGAGATGGACTTGGAGCTTTTGACCGATGAAAATACAGGCGAGATTATCATTATGGACGCCAAAGATGCAGCTAAGTTTGTGAACTTACTCAACGATGACTATGTAACCAGTGATATGACTGGTATAAAGTATGAGCTTAAGGGCAAGAAGGAGCTTCGTCCAAACGAAAGCGCATCGGACGCTCCGAGTGGAATGTAGCCGATATTACAACGCCGCGTAAAGGGTCGCATTGTTGCGACTCTTTATGTTTACCAAGCTAGATTACTGCAAAAAATAGGTCGCGAACAGCTGGGTGGTATACTAGTATATATGCTGAATCGACAGGAAACAGGATTTCCAAAGAAATTTTTATGGGGCGTAAGCTCAAATGCTCACCAGGTAGAAGGTGGACAGTCTAATCAATGGACGGTATGGGAACTTGAAAATGCTAAGGCGCTTGCAGCACAGGCGCCCTATCATTACGATGATCTTGATAGCTGGGAAGGCTACGAAGCGCTCGCCACACAACCGCCAAATTACGTTTCAGGCGTGGCAGTAGATCACTATGAACTGTATGAGCGTGATCTAGACCTCGTTCGCAAGATGAATATGAACGCGTACCGTTTGAGTATCGAATGGTCCCGTATTCAACCGCAGAAAGATGCTTGG
>DATIIX010000034.1:0-5947 GCA_035479175.1 Saccharimonadales bacterium (SeqCode)
AAATCAGTACGGTACGCGAGTCCCATCAATTCTTCACGTCCAATCGGGAAATCAAATTAAAAATCTATAGTACGCTTACTATAGTGAGCGCGGTCATCTTCAGGAACTTCTAGCTCGTGAATGTCCTCCGCGGGTAAGCCAAGTGCCGCAAACCATTCTTTACACTGTGCGACCCACTGCTCAAATGCTTCCTGCCAGTGTTCAGGGTCAACAAAATACTCAATCTCCATTTGTTCGAATTCACGACTGCGGAAGATAAAGTCACGTGGGCTAATTTCATTACGAAACGCCTTACCTTGCTGCGCGATACCGAATGGCAAGTCTGGGTAAAAACTATCAACCACGTTCTTGTAGTTCGTAAAGATACCCTGCGCCGTCTCTGGGCGAAGATAACTGATTGAGCTCTCATCAGCAACGGGGCCAACATTCGTCTTAAACATCATATTAAACTGCTTTGGTTCGCCAAATGTACCGCTCATACCGCAAGTTGGGCACTTATTAGGGTCTTCGAGCTTATCCGCTCGGTGACGCGCATGACAGTTACTACATTCAACAAGCGGGTCGGTGAATGTATCGACGTGCCCACTTGCCTGCCATACCTTTTGGTTCATCAAAATTGCTGCATCCACACCATACATATCGTCTCTGGCCTCAACAAACATCTTCCACCAAAGCTGCATAATATTGCGCTTCAATGCAACGCCAAGTGGGCCGTAATCCCATGTTCCACTCAAACCGCCATAGACGTCACTTCCCTGATAAATAAATCCTCGGCGCTTCGCAAGGCTAACGATATCGTCTAACTTGACGTCTGACATAATATTCTCTAACTTCCTGCGTGTTGGGAACATGCTTTAGGATTAACTTAGGGTAATTATACCATAAAAATCTAAGCTTCTGGTGGCTGGGTTTTAGATACTAAACAATCCACGCTGGCACATTTGAGAATCGAGCCGCCAGAGGGCTTCTCCTTATTCTCAGCTAAACCGCCGCATGCTGCCGCGCAATCAGCCAGCAGTCAGATAGCACATCCTCAACGCCGCCCACTTGGGCTACCGCTGTAATTGGTTTCGCACCGATAAGACGTAGCAACTTAATATGCCCTGCGTGAATATCACCCTGCTCGGCTGGTCTCAGCCCCTTTTCGTTCACGTCATACATATACGTACGCTCAGCATCAAGCTGCGCACCCGTCACATCACATTCTAAATTAAGCCCATAGCCCGTTAATTCAGCATAGTGTAGGTAAAGCCATACCTGCGTCAACTGTAGCGGAATTGTGAACATGTCCAACCCTGCATACACTTCAGCCAACACATCATACCACTCAGGCTCATCAATGCTCTCGCTAGCCTTCGCAACTAAATTAATTGCCTCATAAGCAAACTGCAAGCGATCATAGTCCTCCAAAATATGGCGGTAGAACACCTGCATCCGTGCGCTAGTTAAAATACCAAGGTCACCCCTACCTGATGTAATAACGATATCGCTAATAGCAAAGAGTTCAATTGCACCTGCAAGCTTGCTCTTTTCTTTACGCACGCCCCGCGCAATAACATTTCGTTGTCCAAGTGGAGTTAGTAAACGCAAAATACGATCAGCCTCACCATAGTTTGTACGCCTTAGTATGATTGCCGTCGTTCGCTCCGAGCTCATATTGCCTTCCTTACTGCAACCGCAATATCATCAGGATACATTGTGGTTTTATCAAGAGTTGACACCACGCCATAAGCACTCAGTGTGTCCTTCGGAATATCACTTGCATTATTCGTGCAAAGTATCACGGGGACTTTCGCCGTATCACCATACGATTGCAGCTCATGTAGCAACACCAACGCATTTGGCCCCGGCATAAAAAAGTCGAGAATAATCACATCAGGCACCATTTCGTTGATTGCCACCATCCCTTCAATCGTATTACTTGCCGTTACTACAGTGATTTTTTCACGTTCCAAAGTTTTTTTAACCAGCGACAAGAACCATTGATCATCTTCAATAACAAGCACACGCTTTGCCGGCATCACAGTAACCTCAACTGGCTTGACGTACCAATATCAACGTAAAATGTTGCACCATCGCGGTGGCTCGTCGCGCCAATCCTTGCATGCATTGCATCGGCAAATTGACGCGCAATATAAATACCAAGCCCGCTACTCTCCGGGCGGCTATGCACATGCGCCGATTTCTGCCCTACGTTTTTACGCATCACAGATGGAAGTGCTGGCCCATAATCACGTACACCAAGCCGTATACACGATCCACCGTCACGTAGTGATGCCGTAATTGTTACCGGGCCGTCACCACTGTAATGTAGGGCGTTATCAGCGAAATTGAGTAGAATTCTTCTCAGTAGATCACGGTTCGCGAGCGCCAACAGTGATCGCGCCCGCGACGACAGTACAATTGTACGGCCATGTGCTGCATAAAGCGGCTTCATTTCATCCACCACCTCTTGGCACAGTACAAATGGATTAAGTGGCTCGAGGCTAAATAAGCCGTCCTCAAGCCGTGATGATTTCGTAATATCTGTCGTGAGCCGTATAGCCCGTTCGCTTGTGAGCGTAATGCGATGAGCAATTTCTTGCAATTCACCCCCAGTCACTTCGCCGGACTCAAGATGCAGCGCCAATTGTCGCACTAACGCAAGCGGAGATTTCAATTCGTGGGCAGCTGCAACAAACGAAGGCGCAGTTGGTACTGCGCCTTCCAAACGATTTGTTTGCTGTCTTGACCCCTCCATACCTACATCTAGTGTAGCACGGCAACAGGTTGGCTACTACTGGTTGAAGCTTACCGTCTTGAGAAGTGCAGCAAAGTCATCGTTAAATACGTCGCCATCAGTACGTAGCGTCAGAGTGCGGTCGCGCATCTTAAGTAAAATCGCCGTACCATAGATATCTTTATTGAAATTACCGACAATCTTCGTACCAGTCATCTTACCATCCGAGTACACGCTTGATTTCAAATCGCCTTTAGTTATCAGTTTCTGGTACGCTGCAACCGACTGGTCGTAGGTCTTTTGCTCAATTGTGATACGTAGTGCAAATTTAGTACTGTCGCTCACTGGTGGCACAAGAATAGGGTTCAGGTAAGCTTCATAGGTCACGCCGCCGCCTTTGCTTACATCAGTTGCCTGATATGCACTCCAAGTTTTTGGGTAATCAAACTTCAAAGCACCATAGTCAGATGGACCAACAAAACTGCGCACCGGCTCTTTTTCACGGGCAGCAAATGCTGCCTCGTCTTTAGTCGCCTTATCAAGTATCGCCTTCGCTTCAGCATTAGCAATCTTCGAATCCACATCTTTCTTTTGATCCATGTAATTCATGTAGGCCCAGATGCTAAACGAGCCAAAAACGAGCACGAGCAAAATAAGCGCAACAATTGCAAAGATGCTCGCATTTACTGCCCCTGTTTCACGAGTGCGGTTCTTCATGCTTATGATTATACGTGGCTACTAGCTCTCTTGTAAAGGCTTAACCTTGTACAGAAAGTACGATTTATCTGATGCATCGGCCGTAATTCCAGGAATGCTAAAAGCGTAGCTTATGAACATTAACGGCCATCCGATCCGTGTCGCCTCTTGTTGCACACGCGCATACATTTTCGCAATATCCCGCGCCTCACCAAAAGTATATACGGCGGTCGTTTCATCGGGTAGCGGCACACGCCAAAAGTTTGCTAATCTCACCCGAACCTTCTTGTCGCCACGCGATAGCATCCGTGAAATCAACACGAGCATCGGATGAATCTCATACCCCACCCCTTGAGCACCAAGCTTGCTCACCGTGCGCAAGACTATCCCGTCACCTGAACCAATATCAACAACAACATCCTCTGTGGTAAGCGGATACAGTTCCGTAAATACACGTATAACATCAGCTCGGCGTGAAGGTACATACGGCGCACCCGTAAACGCGACAAATCCAACGAAGAATACAATGCCAGCAGCAATCAAGAGCCACATTAAGCGTCAAATTTCTCCTTTAGAACGGTAATTTCATTCTTAAGATTCGTTAAATCATGCTCAATTTCAGCAGCAAGTTTTTCAGCCTTGCTATAGGTATTAAGTGCTTGTTCGAGCTCAAACTCATCACCCTCAAACCACGCAACAAGTTCACTGAGTTCATTCATTTTCTCTGATACACTTTTTTGTTCAGATTGTTTTGACATCTTTCACCTCCGCCGTAATAATTCGTTCCTGTTGTTCAATTGTAATCATACCACCACTAGCAACTTCCCCGCGGACAATCCCATACCCACGCGACAGCACCGCCTTCGGGTCATATGCCGCCATCACCTGTCGCGATGTCACAAGCTGACTTTGCAGCAAATCAACCCGAGCATCAAGCACTGTCCAACCCTGACGAAGCATTGCGTTTGTGTCTTTAAGATAATCATCAACCATCCCGTCAATGCGTACTAAAATACGACGCACTAATTGCCCTAGCGTATGAGTAAGTTCTTTTCGATCGGGTACCACAAGCTGCGCTGCATTACTTGGTGTCGCTGCGCGGACATCCGCCACCATATCTGCGAGACTCACGTCAACTTCATGCCCCACACCAACAATCGTCGGAATACGGCTCGCGGCGATTGCTCGTACGAGTGGCTCATCATTAAACGCTGCCAAGTCATCAGCGCTACCACCACCACGAATAATCACTAGCACTTCAGGCAACACTTCTTGTTGATTGAAGTACGCGATTGCACGCATCATTTGCTCGGGCGCAGTCTCACCTTGCACTTGCACATGTGCAACATCTACTTGGAGCCCACCCCAACGATCATTCAGAATCTTTATGAAGTCTGCATACCCAGCAGCGGACGTACTACTAATCACCGCAATATGCGCAGGAATTTCCGGCAGTGGCCGCTTGCGATCTAGTGAAAAGAGTCCTTCTTTATCAAGCTTAGCCTTTAGCATCTCAAAGCTCTTCTTCAAGCTCCCCTCGCCACTCGGACGAATCGATTGGATAGTCAGGCTAAACTTGCCCCAGGCAGTAATCTTTGGCACCGCCCGCACCACAACCTTCATGCCGTCTTCCACCGGTACACGCAGCTGAAAGAGTGACATAAAACAATTGACACTACCTGTCGCGTCCTTAATGTCAAAAAATACCCACTTGCCCTGGTTTACCTTAAAACTCGCGACTTCACCTTCAATTTCAACTGTTCCAAAGCTGTATTCGAGCGATTGGTTTAAGACGGCGATAAAGTCGCTAACACTAAATTTCGGGGTCTGGTCGCTTGCCATGTTTCATCACTACCTGCTGATACAAAATCCAACCAACCACAATCGTCACAAGCAAAATAATCACACGTGCCAAAAGAATTCCTGCAATTGCTTCACTCTTTTGCATCCCCGCAATTGCAAGTACTGCTACCATAATTGCCTCATACGCACCCGCCCCGCCAGGGGTAACAACGATGAATCCAGCTAAACTAGCTAGGCCATATGCAATCAAAATTGGTGCAGGGTTCACCACGGTATTAAGCCCCCAGAATACAATCCAGAAAATCGCGATTTCTGTCGCTGTAAAGAACAAACCCCACAAATATGGCCTCACAAGCAGACGCTTCTCGCGCATAAGCGCCACATAGTCATCATGCATATCATCGAGAAATTCAGTTGCGGCCTTAGCGGAAATGAGCTCAGCAACTCGCCCCAACGTTGCCCATCTCACAATTCTGTTACAAAGCCGTGTAATTTTCTTCGCAATATTGTGCATACGCGTTACGCTACTAAACAAAAAGCCACTACCAATGATTGTTACAATCATCAGCGTTACTAACATGGAGCTCATCAGAATAATCCAGCGGTTCACTGTACCATCGATCGTTACCCAAAACACGGCCACAATCAAAAGTGTCACCATTGCTGCAAAGCCCGAGACATATCGCACGCCCTGTGCCATTGTCGCCTTGCCAGTTGATACACCGTATT
>DATIIX010000035.1:0-7393 GCA_035479175.1 Saccharimonadales bacterium (SeqCode)
GGTGCGCTCGCGCTTGCCGTTGCGACATTCCAGGCGGTTGAGCGCGTTGGGCTACCCGAAGCAAATTACAATCTTTATCACTGTGCCACAGCACTCGCCCGTAGTGAGAAATCACGCGAAGTAAGTGAACTTATGTATACAGCCAAAGACTTAGCAAAAGGATTCCCTGATGCTAAAGTCCCCCTGCATCTCCGCAACGCACCAACGAAACTCATGAAAGATTTAGGCTATAATAAAAACTACAAATGGGAGGCTGGATTCCATCCTGAGAACGGATTTCTGCCAAAGGATGTACGCTAGTCTGTAACCTGCTGCAATGGGTGCTTGCTGCACTCAACTACTACGCCCTCGTATGGGCGGAGTGTAACGGTGTGGTTTTTATCTATCTCCGGGTAGTCGACCGGGTGCGTACAGCAGATAACCCTAGCCTTGTGTGGCAATGTGAACTTTTGCTTTTTGCTACTAAAATTAAGCGCGACAAATACATGCTCATCACCAAATCTACGTGAGAAAACAAAGACATTTTTATCTGTGTCGCCAAACGCTTCGTATGATCCACTGCGTAAGATTTCGTGACGCGAACGTAAGCGTAGTAATCGACGATAGAGGGACAAGAATGAGTCTGGCTCGTTGAGTTCCACTGCAACATTATGCGTACTGACGCTTCTGCCAACTGGCAACCAAGGTTTCACGTCACTGAATCCTGCATATTGCCCTTTGTCCCATTGCATCGGCGTGCGTTCAGGGTCGCGGCTAACGCTATCATCACCCGAGCTAAAGGCAGACAAATCACGGATTTCCTCGTGAGTCACTGGGGTGTTTGGCATGCCAAGTTCGTCGCCGTAATAGAGCGTCGGTAAACCAGGCAACGTCATTTGTAGCAGCGCGACCAGCCGCGCTTTTTCATCGCTGCCATAGCGGCTCACCATGCGCCATTGATCGTGGTTACCAAAGCAATAAATTGGGCGATGCGCCTCTGGGTCGATCATACCCTGGAATTCTGTAATAAAGCTGCGAAATGTTGCGGCATCAAATTTCGCCCATAAGCCTTCGAAATTAAACGGTATGCCTATTTTTGGATCAACATTATAAAATCCTAAGTACTGCGATTTTGTTGAGTAATTATCGTCTGGGTAATCCTCGAAGATCATAATGCGATTATCGAACTCTGCCATCACGTCAGTTAATTCGCGTAAATATGGGAAAAGGTTTTTCCAGAAACGGCTATACTTGTGGCGCAAGGAATCGAAGGTATTGTTGGTACTGTTTGGTTTCCATTCAGTATTTACTGGGTCGTCGTGAAGCTCAGGATCTTTACTTATCCAGCGTACTGCATCGGCGCGAATACCATCCACGCCAAGCTCCATCCAAAACCTTACCACCCGCTTCATCTCATCGCGCACCATTGGGTTATCCCAGTTTAGATCAGGCTGCTCTTTGAGGAATGTATGCAGATAATACTGCTTGCGCTCGTCATCCCACTCCCATGCAGAGCCGCCAAAAATACTAAGCCAGTTATTTGGCGCGCTACCGTCTCGCTTTGCGTTACGCCATACATAGTAATCTTTTTTGTCTTTATCGTCTTTACGGGAAGCCAAGAACCATGGATGTTGATTGCTTGTATGATTTGGTACAAAATCGATCATCACGTTAATATTACGCTCATGAGCCTTGTCGACAAGTTCTTTGAAATCATCGAGTGTCCCAAATAATGTGTCGATGTCGCAATAGTTACTGACATCATATCCCATATCGGCCATTGGAGATGAGAAAATTGGGCTAAACCAAATAGCATCAATGCCTAATGAGTCTTTTTGGCCGTGAATATAATCGAGTTTCTCGATTACGCCGCGCAAATCACCGATACCATCACTGTTGCTGTCTTTGAAACTGCGTGGATAGATCTGATAAATTGCATTCACTTCACTCCATGGTTTACTTGCCATGCTCGCCCTGCCTTTCGTCATAGAGCGCAGCATAGACACCATTCGTCCAGCCGAATCCGTCTTGCAATGGATATTCGCCGCCACCACCGGGCTGTGCTGTTACGACATCATATTTTTCGACCATTTTTTGTGCGGTCTCGTATACTCGCTCGTTTAGTTTAAGCCATCTATCGCGAATCGTGTTCGCAAGGCCATGGTATCCATATTCGCGTAGACCCTGAATTGTCGTCCACTGCAATGGCGCCCAGCCATTTGGCGCGTCCCATTGCTGAGCGGTTGTTTCAAGTGTTGTTACGAGACCTCCCTTTTTCAGGAAGTCTTGCTCAAGACGTTTTGCCACCATAGCCGCCTGCTCGCTTGTGGCAACTTTGACATAGAGTGGAAACGCGCCTGCAAGTGTCGCTTTGCCTGTTGTCGTACCCGTCCTAAAATTATAATCTTCGAAGAACTGTGTTTCAGGGTTCCAGCAATAGCGACGGATGGCATCGGCGCGCTTCTCTGCCGCCTGATGGAATTTGCGCGCAAGCAATGGCTGCTTTAATGCCATGTAGGCATCGGCTATTGTCATTTCGAGCTGGTAGAGCAAGCAGTTTAAATCCACTTGAACCACATCAGTAGTATATATAGTCTCAATCTTATTTGGATCAGTAAACCAACGACTGCTGAAGTCCCAGCCACTTTCTGCTGCGGCGCGTAGATCACGGTAAACTTTACGTTTATTCTGAGTAGCAGCGAAGGCTGCCGTTTCTGTATCTTCACGATGTGACTCTGGGCGCGGCGTCGACTTATCGTCAAAATAGCGATTTAGCACCACACCATTTGGCAAACATACTGTACGCAGCTTGGCTTGTAAATCAGCATCTGCAACAACTTCACGCCTGCCTTTCATCCAGAAGCGATATTCAAGCAATAATGACGGCAAGTACTCAGCAAGTGTTCGCGTGCGACCATTATGCTTGGCCAATAATCGTACCATTTGTGCAAAAAACGGTGGCTGGCTCCTTGTCAAAAAGTATGTTCGATTTGCCGTTGGAATACGTCCGAACTTAAATATCATAAAGCTATAGTTTTTCATCATGCCTTCGATGATTGGCCAATGCTCATCGGCGGCGAGGCCAAGCATAATAAAATATGAATCCCAGTAGAATTGTTCGCTGAAGCGCCCGCCTGGCACGACATATTCGTGGGGTATGGCAATAAGCGATCCGCGATCACGGCGATTACGACGTTGTAGCTGCGGCCATAAGTTTCGTACATGCTCGCGCGTATTCGAACTGCCTTGTATGTTTACCTCACCATGCTCGGGCAAAAATTCATAGAAGTGTTTATCGACAAAGGCATGCAAATCGAAATTAGGCTGTGAGCGCTCGGTCTCATATGTGCGCAGTAACGCACGCACACGCTGACGGGGGATCATATCGGCAAATGTCTTGCCGTCTGGATAGACTCTTCGCTGCTGAACCTCATCAAATAACGCCTTGAGGGCCTCTTCGGGACTCGCGCTCACTGGCATCAAAGTGCCCGCGGCTTGTACGACAGCAGCTTTGACTGTATCGGCACTTTTTGTGACAAGTTTGTTTTGTTTTCGAGGTCGCCAGCGGTTAAACATATCCGTATTATACGGTTTTCACACATCTGTTACAACCTGCAAAACGCACTAAAAAAGAGATGGGCGCATATCCATCTCTTTTCGAACTTTGACTTATTTCTGGTGGCGTTTGCGTTCGTTCGCGTCGAGGTAACGCTTGCGAAGGCGAAGGCTCTTTGGTGTTACTTCGAGCAACTCATCGTCTTCGATAAAGTCGATGCACTGCTCGAGGCTGAGGTCAGTAAATGCCGTCAGCTGCACCACGCCATCACTTGAACTTGAGCGCATATTTGTAAGGTGTTTTGCCTTACAAACGTTGATTTCCATGTCTTCGCTTCGACGGTTCAAACCGATGATCATACCGGCATATACGACCGTCCCTGCGCCAACATACAATTCACCACGCGCTTCCGCTGTCTGCAGTGCGTATGGAGTTGTCGTACCGGCTTCAAATGAAATCAACACGCCATTGCGGTTCTTTGGCAATTTGCCGCTTACCGGTTGGTAGCCGTGTGGCAAACTGTTCATAATGACCGTTCCCTTAGTTTGGGTCAGTAAGATATTGCGAAGACCGATAAGAGCGCGGGTTGGCAAAATATAGTCAAGGCGGGTCGTGCCACTTGCGGTTTGCTCTTGTGCGCGCATCTCTGCACGGCGGGCACCAAGTTCTTGGCTGACTGCGCCAACAAATTCTGGGGCAACCTCGATGTAGAGCTCCTCAACTGGTTCTTTCTCAACGCCATCTTCTGTGATTGTCACGACTTGTGGGCGACCTACTTCGAATTCAAAGCCTTCGCGGCGCATCGTTTCGATAAGCACAGAAAGATGTAGCTCACCGCGGCCACTTACCGTGAAGCCGATACCGTTTTCTTCGACACGAAGTGATACGTTTGTTTCGAGTTCTTTCTTTAGGCGGTCGCCAATTTGGCGTGAAGTTGTAAATTCACCTTCTTTACCCTTCATTGGGCTCGTGTTTGGGCCAAGATACATGCTAAGGGTTGGCGCTTCGATATCAATCGTCGGCAGCGCTTCTGGAGCATCTTTGTCGGCAATCGTTTCGCCGATATGAGCGTCGCCCACACCAATAAGCGCAACGATGTCACCAGCACTCGCTTCTTCAATTTCTTCTTTTTGCAGGCCGCGGTAACCAAAGATTTTTTCAATCTTGCTACTTACCTGTGCGCCATCGCGTTTGATCAACACAACTGGGCCGCGTTTTACAGCGCCGCGAGTGATACGCCCGATTGCGTACTTACCAAGGAATGAATCATAGGTAAGGCTCGTTACGAGAAGTTGCAACGCGCCACTCTCGTCAACTGTAGGAGCTGGGATGTCATTCACAATTGCATCAAAAATTGGCTCAAGATCAGCGTGCTGCTCGATGTTTTCTGGCATCGATTTCCATGCTTTACCTTCGCGGCCGATTGCAAAATAGATAGGGTACTGCAATTGACTGTCGTCGGTAGCAAGTTCGAGGAATAAGTCAGATAACTCGTCCTCGACTTCAGCAATACGACGCGCCGGCTTATCAATCTTGTTGATTACAACAACTGGCTTCAGACCAAGTTCAAGCGCCTTTGAAAGCACGAATTTCGTTTGTGGCATTGGGCCTTCCTGGGCATCAACGATAAGAAGTACGCCGTCTGCCATGTTAAGGGTGCGCTCTACTTCGCCGCTAAAGTCTGCGTGACCTGGAGTGTCAATAATATTGATTTTGTAGTCACCATGGTAGATACTTGTTTGCTTGGCAGTGATCGTGATGCCTCGTTCGTGCTCCTGTTCGCCACTGTCCATAATAAGGTGCTGACCCATCTCTGCCTGATTGTCACGGAAGGTCTTACTTTGTTTAAGAAGACCATCAACGAGAGTCGTTTTACCGTGGTCCACGTGTGCGATAATTGCGATATTGCGAATGAATTTGTGATCTGTCATAAAAATAATGCCCCTCCGGGGACAATTCCTTTACGCTATTGTACCATACTTACGCTAAAATTAAAAGCCTATGGCTTTTCTGAGGACTGTAGGATAAGAGACAACATCGACTTGAGCTCGTTGCGCTGATTATTTGTGAGGCGCTTCATTTCAGGCAATTCGTATCGTGAGGCTTCCTCGAGAAGAGCGGCACGGAGTTTTTCACCCTCAGGGGTAAGTGTAATTAACTTTACCCGACGATCAGTTGGATTTTCTTCACGTTTGATATAGCCCTGTGTCAAAAGACGGTCGACGATGCCCGTTACGTTTGACGCGTCACAAAGAAGAATAAAAGAAAGCTCATTCATAGGGATAGCTTCGTGTGGGTTCATTGCGCCAAGACTATATAGCTGCACGCCAGTAAGATCATACTTTTCAGCTAATTTCATGAGGCCATGTTTTGAACGAAAAGCAACCTGGATGAGCATCCAGTAGAGATTGTCTCGTGTCAAAATATCGTTCATACCTGTTATTCTAGTGCATTTTACTTTTTTTAGCAAATTACTTGACTTATTCAACTGTATTGAGGTACGATAGTTGAGGTTTTAAAGTAATTTATGAAAGGAACTTCATGAAACAACAATCACGTTGGATTGTGCTCGCCCTCCTCGCGCTAGCGCAGTTCATGGTTGTCCTCGATACGTCCGTTGCGAATGTTGCCCTCCCGGCCATTCAAAAGACGCTCGGGTTCGACCCATCGGCTCTGCAATGGGTTATCACTACCTATGCACTCACGTTTGGCGGTACACTACTACTTGGCGGACGAGCAGCCGACCTCTTTGGTCGTCGTCGCACATTATTAATTGGTATTAGCGGTTTTACCCTTATATCATTACTTATTGGTTTGGCTCAGTCGCCGCTTCAGCTCATTGTGCTCCGTGCTTTACAGGGCATGAGTGCGGCATTTATGTCACCGAGCGCACTCTCGATTGTGCTCACGACATTCCGCGAAGGCAAAGCGCGCAATACTGCCCTCGGGGTATGGTCGGCGGTTGCCGCGGGTGGTGCTGCAGCCGGGCTCGTTATCGGTGGTGTATTCACCGAATATCTGAACTGGCGCTGGAACTTCTTTATCAATGTGCCTGTTGGCATTTTTGCAATTGCTGGGATTTTGAAATACGTTCCCGCGCATGCGTCAACTTCCTCGCATCGTAACCTTGATTTGCGTGGTGCACTACTCGTGACATCAGGGCTTATGAGTCTCGTCTACGGACTCACTAAAGCACCGAGTTGGGGCTGGATAAGCATCGCAACGCTTGGTACGTTGACCGCAAGCGCAGTACTCCTTGCAGGATTCATCTGGAACGAGTCACGCGCAAACCACCCACTTATGCCACTTTCAATCTTTAAAATCCGAAACGTTGCGGGCGCGAATGCTCTTATGACCCCGATTACAGCAGGCATGCTTGGTCAGTTCTTCTTACTTTCGCTGTACTTGCAAAGTGTTATGCACTACAAGCCAGTAGAGGCCGGAGTTGCGTTCCTTCCTTTCCCTATCGTCCTTGCAGTTGTCGCGAATACCGTACCTCGCTTTATGCAGCGTGTTGGCTTTAAAAAGTTCTTGATGGCTGGCTCGATTTTGCTTGGCTTTGGGCTTCTATGGCTTAGTCAAATAACCGTCACAAGCACCTACCTTACTGGCATCCTCCCTGCCGTCATCTTGATGGCTGCTGGTATGGGCATGAGCTTCATCTCGGTAAATATTGCTGCGACTTCTGGGGTGCATGCAGAACAAACCGGTTTGGCATCGGGCATGCTTAACACCTCGCAGCAGATGGGCGGTGCACTCGGTCTCGCGATTCTATCTGGCGTAGCCTCATCAACCGCTAAAAGTTCTGGGCTCGACCCAATCTCAGCACTCGTTGCTGGTGACAAGCGTGCATTCTTA
>DATIIX010000036.1:0-2140 GCA_035479175.1 Saccharimonadales bacterium (SeqCode)
CATCGAAGCGGTCGCCGAAGAAGAAATGTCGATCGCACAGTTCTCGCGTACGGTGCTTATTAACCGTGATGATGTCGAGGGTCGATTCGCTGCCTACGAAATCAATCCAAACTTTAGTACGTACGGCACTACCGGTGCTGCAGAATACCGATTTGAACAACAGGCATTTACCATTGAACAAGGGTATGTGGGCAATATCATTGCAGCTAGCGCAGCTCCATTCCCCGCGACGATCAAGGTTGTTGGCGAGCACAGTCTGCGCCCAGTAATGGGTGCAGTTGCTGCGGCATTGCTATTCGGTCTATCGCCAGATGATGTTGCAAACGGGCTTGCACTCATCAAGCCGGTCCCTGGTCGCATGAACCTACTTCGTGGTATCGATGGCACAAAGATCATTGATGATACTTACAATTCGAGTCCGGCCGCAGCGTCTGCAGCAATCCAGACCCTCTATTCATTCGACGATGTCCCCCAGCGTATTTTGGTGCTTGGAGATATGCGTGAGCTCGGCAGCTCAAGCCAGCGAGAGCATGAAAAACTTGGTGCAATATGTGACCCTAATTTACTCGCCTGGGTTGTGCTTGTCGGGCCTGATTGCACTAAATACCTCGCACCGATTGCACGCGGGCGTGGTTGCCAGGTGCATATAGCGCCGGATGCAATCCGCGCTGGTGAGTTTGTTCGGTCGGTCGCCATTGAGGGTGCGGCGATCCTTGTAAAGGGATCTCAAAACACCATCTTCCTTGAAGAATGTGTGAAAATATTGTGTGATATGAACGAAGATGTCGAGCTCGTACGTCAATCTGCTAGCTGGATGAAGGTCAAAGATGAGCATTTTTCACGCTACACCGACCCCAAATAATACCTCCGATGGTATACTAGTAGGTAATGAAGCGTTATAACCCTACCGAAATCGAGCCAAAATGGCAAAAAGTCTGGGCCGACGAGCATCGGTACCAAGCTCCTGATGCGAGCGACAAACCAAAGTACTATGTAACAAGCATGTTTCCATACCCGAGTGGTGCTGGTATGCACACAGGGCATTTCTTCGAACACTCGATTGTCGATGCCGAGGCAAGGTTCCGTCGTAGCCTTGGCTTTAGCGTTACCTATCCAATGGGTTGGGATAGCTTTGGCTTGCCCGCTGAAAATTATGCCATCAAGACGGGCCGTCAGCCAGCCGAGACCACTAAGGAAAATATCGCTAACTTCAAAAATCAGCTTACACGTGTCGGCGCAAGTATCGATTGGTCGCGTGAAATCAACACAGCCAACCCAGAATACTACAAATGGACACAGTGGATTTTTACTCAGCTATTTGAGCGCGGTTTAGCATACCAAAAAGAAGCCAATCAATGGTGGTGCCCTAAAGATAAAACCGTCCTTGCAAATGAACAGGTAATAAATGGCGGCCACTGTTGGCGCTGTGACTCACTTGTCATCAAAAAGCCAATGAAACAATGGTTCTTCAAGATTACCGACTACGCCGATGCATTGCTTGAAGAAATCCCTGCGCTTGATTGGCCGCAGAAAATCAAGACAGCCCAAGAGAACTGGATCGGCCGCAGTGAAGGGGCTGAAATTAATTATGCTATTAATGGCCGTGATGACGAAATCACGGTGTTCTCAACACGCCCAGATACGATTTTTGGCGCAACATTTATTGTTCTTGCGCCCGAGCATCCACTTGCGCGCGAGCTCGTGAGCGACGAAACACGCGAAATGGTAAACGCTTACATTGACGAAGCAATCAAGAGGTCTGAAATTGAGCGTTCAAGCGAGAATAAAGACAAAACAGGCGTATTTACTGGCAGTCACGCAATCAACCCGGCAAATGGCGAAAAAGTCCAGATCTGGATTGCCGATTACGTGCTTGGTGGCTATGGCACTGGCGCTGTAATGGGCGTGCCGGCGCACGACGAGCGCGACTTTGCTTTTGCTGAAGCATTTAAATTGCCAGTCATCGAAGTTGTCGAACGCCCCGATAATAGCTCTGAAGAATGCTATCACGGCGAAGGTACGCTTATTAACAGTGGCTCGTTTACGGGTCAGGCAAGTAGTGATGCTCGCGAGGCAATCGTCGCTTGGCTCGAGCAAGAAGGTCACGGCCATAGCAAAGTTACCTACAAAATGCGCGACT
>DATIIX010000037.1:0-3620 GCA_035479175.1 Saccharimonadales bacterium (SeqCode)
GTCGCTTAATGTTAATCTTCATTATTATTTAATTCCTTTCGTTATAGGCTTTATTATAGTTATATCAAAAGATTCGCCAACTGTTAAGCACTTTATATGAATCTGGTGACAACGAAGTTGACAATCGCATAGGCGAACATCGATACAAGTAACCCAATAACCGCATAGAGTATCGTATTCTTTGCACTTGTTACCGATGAGCTATCTCCATTTGAAGTAGTATACTTAATACCACCGATAATAATCATTATGACGGATATAGCCCCAATAACGAAGAGGAGGACATTAACGATAGTCTTGAAAATATCACTAATACTTGTCTTGGAGCTCGTACCGCCAGTAGCCTGAAGGCCATTGGTTACACAACTCTTCGCATCCGTACAACCCGCATCGCTAGAGGTACCGCTGGGAGGAGTAGCTTTCTTATCATCCGCATAAGTAGTAGGGGCGAGCATCATCACGCCAAAACCGACACTCAGTATAAATGCTGCAATAATTGATTGAATCCTCTTTCTCATAGTTTCTCCTTTACGGTTATCCGAAATAATTATTAACAAGGGTGATAATAGCTGCTGCCGACATCGCAACTCCAAGTCCAACGACAGAGTATAGTATCGTATTTTTCGCTGCCGTCACTTTGCTTGGATCACCGGCTGACGTTGTGTACATAATGCCACCAGCGATAATAACGACAACGGCAATCCCACCCAAAATAGTAAGGGCGGTACGAATGAAATTCCAGATCTGCGTATTAAGCGTCTGTTTTGACTGCACAGAACTACAGTCAACACCATCCTTGCAGCCACCAAATATATCAACAGCCGCTGAACTTACTGGCGCACCGACTACATTAATGGCAAAAAGTCCTACGAGCATAGCTACAATAACAAGCAGTCGTAATTTCATTATGACACTCCTGAAATAACAATATTAGTAATGCCGAAAGCAAGAAGCACGATAACGAGACCAATAACTGCTGAAAAAATTGCATTTTTAGCACGAACAATCTGTGAAGAGTTATTAGCCGAGGTGACATAGTAAAAGCCCGCCACAATAATAACAATAACTGCAATGGCTCCCGCCCAGAAATACACAGCATTAAGAACATTTTTGATACTAAAGCTAGTTGCATCAGGGATACCTGATGCCTTCTGGTTAATTAAACCCGCCGCATAGTATAAATATGGTGTAATCATTTATAGAACTCCCGCAATCGTATTAACGATAATCGCCGAAAGGAGCACAATAACCAAACCAATCACTGCGTTAGTAATTGTTGTTTTAGCGCTTTTCATGCCATCCGGTGATCCAGCGCTTGTCATATAGTTAAAGCCACCTTTAATGATGAAAAATACTGTGATATATGCAGCAATCGCAAGTGCTGCCTGCACAACGTTTAGAATAATCTTGGTAATAAATATAGCAAGGTCATCGTTGCCATTACCCGGCGCTTTAATGTTGCAACTATCATCAAGCAAGCCTCGATACCAACGTGTAATACCCAAAATAGGGCCATCTTCACATGCCGCGTAAGCCGTACCACCAACCACTACAACTGGGGCAAGTGTTGCAGCGCCCAAAGTGAATAGCATCATCAACGATACAAAAAACCTGCGCACTAGAAAACACCTCCCGGAATAATAAATTGCAGCGCCAACGCCATCACGGCGAATGTAACAAGCCCAATAACGGTATTTTGCATAATTGATTTTGCCTTTTTAACCTGCTCGGCACTGCCGTCGGCACTCGCATAGGTAATACCTGCATAGATAAATGCGGCTACCGCAGCGACACCCACACCAGCCGTAAGAACGCCAATTACCCACTGTAAAAGAGCGAGTACTGCAGATGTATCAGAGGTATTACCTCCTTGCTGGTTGGACTGGGCTTTATCACAAATACTTTGCGGCAACACAGCACACGTAAGTGCTGCTGCTGGTTGGTCAAAAATGCTAAACCCAATTGATACTGCAACGAGTAGGGAGGTGAGGTAGAGGGTTACTTTTGATTTCATGATGAATTCCTTATAACACTATACTATAGGTACAGCTTTCGTCTGTAAAGTAGTCTCTACCATAACCGTCTTAAATGTGGTCTAATGTATTGACTTTTATAGTCAAAAATGGTAGTATTTAACAGATATGTGGGAGCAAAGCATAAGTGTTCTGCAGGGTAGATTATCGCTGCAGCGTTTTTCAGTCTTGGTCATGGCCTTCTTAATGACCTTTTTCAGCGTAGCTTCTTTACTAACACCAGCAGCATACGCCGATGATGGCGCTACTCGAAATGGCAACGGGATTGTCTATCAGGGCAATAACTACACGACGGTCACCGCCGCGGAAATGCCAAGCGACATCACAAATAACGCGCCGGACACAACGGGGTACCGCTACACCGACAACGCAGGCAAAGCATACTTCATCTTTATGACGGGCGATGCAACCAAGGCAACATCAGGGTTCTACGAATCATACGACTTCGTACCACCAAACAATTACGCAAATCCATCAACTCCAACCAAGATTACAATTGCTGCTGATGGAAATCAAGGTAGCACCGACTCTTCAAAGCAAGAATCGGGCTGTGACAACTCCACACTTGGCGGCATCGGCTGGCTTGTCTGCCCAACGGTAAACTTCATCGCCAAGGGCATGGACAAAATCTACAATATCATCTCTGGATTTCTAGAGGTAAAAACAGTCACCAGTGACACTAATACCTCAATCTACCAGCTATGGGCAACTGTTCGAGATATCGCAAACGTAGCCTTCGTTATTGTATTTATGGTGATTGTATACTCACAAATCACTAATCTCGGCCTTAGCAACTACAGTGTAAAGAACATGCTACCACGCCTCATCTTTGCGGCAATCTTAGTAAATGCATCATTCTGGGTATGTGCAGCCGCAGTCGATGCCTCTAACTTCCTTGGGTACTCCATACATAATATGTTCGTAGCCTTAATGGATAAATTTAGCGTCGGCAGCAATTACTCAGGGAGCACTCCTTCTTGGCAGCAAGTTGCTACGGTTGCACTATCAACTGGTGCGGTGACCGGCGGCGGACTCTTCATTGCAGCCAACACCGTAAGTGGTACTATATTCCTTCTCATTCCAATCCTACTTGGTGCCGTCATATCTGCGCTTATTGCACTTATTATACTTGCTGCACGACAAGCACTTATTACAATTCTTATCATCGTAGCGCCGCTCGCATTCGTCGCATACACAATGCCGAACACCGAAAAATACTTCAATAAATGGCGCGAGACATTAATGACAATGTTACTGCTCTTTCCAATTTTCTCAGTTATCTTCAGCGGAGCACAGATTGCTGGTATGGCAATCGTCCAGAGTGCAAACGGCAGCCTTATTACAATCATCTTAGGAATGGCCGTTCAGGTAGCGCCAATAGTTATTACACCACTCCTTATCAAATTCAGCGGTAATATTATCGGTAGAGTTGCTGGCATTGTTAACAATCCAAATCGCGGACTAATCGACCGTACCCGAAACTGGTCAAAGGGTATGGCCGCAGAGCGTAAAAACAAAGTACTTGCTGGACAAAATCGCTATTTTAACCGCAACCCGCTTAACAATGCCACCAAAGCACTTGATACC
>DATIIX010000038.1:0-3437 GCA_035479175.1 Saccharimonadales bacterium (SeqCode)
ATTGGTGGCACGATCAACGGCAGTGGCTCCCTCACTATCCGCGTGACTCGGGTTGGCGACGACACAGCCTTAGCGGGTATTATGAAACTAGTTGCCGAAGCCCAGCGTAGTAAGTCGAAAACGCAGATTGTGGCTGATAAAGCCGCCTTTTATCTTACATTCGTCGCGCTTGGGGCAGCAATTATTACCTGGATTGCCTGGGCGATTGCCGGGCAGTCAGCGGGGTTCATACTCGAGCGTATTGTTACTGTCCTTGTGATTGCCTGTCCGCACGCTCTCGGACTAGCGGTGCCACTGGTGACGGCCATCTCCACTACGCTTGCGGCTAAGAACGGCTTGCTGATTCGCCAGCGGATGGCACTTGAGGCTGCCCGCAATATAGATGTCGTCTTGTTCGACAAGACCGGTACACTTACCAAGGGTGAACAAGGAGTGGTTGACATTGTTGCTCTTGGTGACAAAAAGGAGCTACTGCAATTGGCGGCAGCCGTCGAAGATGAATCAGAGCATCCCATCGCCCGTGCTGTCGTACTGTTTGCAAAAAAACAGGAATTCAGCATACCAAAGGCTAGCGGTTTCGTTGCACTTTCCGGCAGAGGTGCGAAAGCTGAAGTAAATGAAAAGATTGTACATATTGGCGGCCCGCGCATGATTGAAGAACTATCCGCACAAGTGGCTGATAGCTTACGGCAAACAGCGGCCAACGCTTCTGATGAAGGCAAGACTGTCGTCTACGTCATTGCAGACAGGCAGGTTCTCGGAGTAATCATGCTGGCTGACGTTATCCGTGAAGAGTCTAAGGAAGCTGTCGCTACACTACAGGCAATGGGTAAGCGCGTTGCTATGCTCACCGGTGATGCCAAAGGTGTGGCCGCCTGGGTTGCTAGAGAGCTTGGCATTGAAGAATACTTTGCCGAAGTTTTGCCAGAGCATAAAGCTGAAACGGTTAAACGGTTACAGGCCGATGGCAGCAAGGTAGCTATGGTTGGAGATGGCGTAAATGACGCGCCAGCACTTACGCAGGCAGACATCGGCATTGCTATCGGCGCGGGTACTGACGTTGCTATCGAATCGGCGGGTATTGTACTTGCCGGTAGCGACCCACGCGGTGTTGCGAAGATTGTTAAGTTATCCAAAGCTACCTACCGCAAAATGGTGCAGAACCTGTGGTGGGCGACCGGTTACAACGCCCTTGCTATTCCGCTAGCCGCAGGCATAACCTCTGCACTTGGTTTTGTTTTGTCGCCCGCATTTGGTGCAGTATTGATGTCGCTTTCAACCATCATTGTAGCCATTAATGCACAGCTACTACGGCGGCTTAAATTGAATTAAAGGGGATAGACATATATGCACGAACATCATCATGACATAGACAAGGCGGCCATCCCGCTCGAACGCCAAGCCACATGTCCAGTTACTGGCGATATGGTAGACATGCAAGAGGCCAAGACCGCCGGTCGTGTCCGCGAGTATAATAGTAAAACGTATTATTTCTGCTGCAACACCTGCGTACGACTTTTCGATAAAAACCCAGAAAAATACGCAGCACACAAGAGCATCTAAATAACTCTATCGATAGTTTCCACTCTATGGTGATGGTGAGCTGACTGCAATTGCTCGGCGGATAAATGGTATAGGAATCGAATGCTAGTTATTGTACCATTATACGCATTGGGGCAGCCTAGATAGTGTAATTACATCTCTTAAAGGGTATAATAATACGGTATGTCAGAGCTCAATACTGTCGGCAGTCACCTTATGGTAGGACTTTCCAACGCCGTTCACAATGAAGATACCGAAACACGCACCCAGGCGCAGGCCGAGAAGGTGAACATTGTAGGCGCCGGCGAAACGCTTACTGCTGCCTATGAGCAACTTCGTAATGCAGCCGAAAACACCGAAGAACATTTGCTGGTGCAAAATGCCATCAGACGATTCTATAAGCAACTATTTGTTACGCGCGATGAAAGCTTGATTCGTGCGAGCGGTCATGAAATTGCAATTGAGCTTACCTATGCGGGCTATATGCCAAACAATACGCTCACCAAAGACCAGCTAGAGGCCATTTCTGAGCTTGCAGCAAGTCATTACACTGCCTATGAGCATATTCAAAAACGTCGCGGCATCAGTTCTGATTCGTCAATTGGATGGATTCTCGACACTCTCTCGGTTGGTGTTGTCCGCATTATTAATTCATCTGAAAAAGATGCGGCATTTGTATCAGTTGCATACCAATATTTCGAGAAAGTTGCTCACAGTGAATACACTGATACCTCACTTGATGCTGACGAATATGGGGCGGCACTATACGCCGCGGTCCATAAAGCACTCCTGAAATCAAATACTGCAGTTATCCGCGCCTCGCTGCTGAGTCGCTATGAAGTGTCAGTGACTGATGAAGAACGATATATCGCCTACAATCAGCGCATCGATATGTTGCTCCGCTCCCCGGTAACCGATAAGTTTTATCACATGGTCGACCGGCAGGGCGCACCCCTTCGTATTGTGCGGCGAATGATTGAAAATAAGCCCGACTTTCTACAGCTGCTGCAACGTCGCGAAGCGTTCCTCGATGCATTTGAAAAAGAAGTCGAACGCGAATATTCGAACATTATGACACGAGTCAATCGTGCCATCGTTCGTAGCGTAATTTTCTTGATTATCACGAAGTTCTTGATTGGCATTGCCGTTGAGGTTCCATACGACCTCTGGGCGAGCGGCCACATTCTTTGGCAGCCACTACTCATCAACCTTTGTTTCCCGCCGCTTTATATGGTAGCACTGCGCCTCACGCTGAACTTGCCAGGGTATGCGAACACAAAGGCACTTGTCGATCGAGTTGATGCGATGCTGTATGGTGATGAGGGCACGATTCTTCTAAAGCGCCGCGGAGCAACGAATGATCGATATGGATCAGTGTTCTCAACGCTGTACGTGCTTTTTAGTTTGGTCGTATTTGGCGGTGTCGTTTGGTTACTTCTATCGCTTGGACTCGAACTGGTGCACATCGCTATCTTCTTTGTATTTATTTCGGCCGCAAGCTTTCTTGGCTTCCGCCTTAGCCGACTGATTCGTGAGCTTGAGGTTGTCCGTTCAGCCAGCAACGGCTTCACTTTCATTCGTGATTTCATCTACTTACCATTTGTTGTTGTCGGTCGCTGGATGAGCGAGAAATACGCTCAGGTGAATGTTGTTGCCCTTGCCCTTGATATGATGATTGAACTGCCGCTCAAAACAGTACTTCGCCTAATCCGTCAATGGGGTTCATTTATCGATGATCGAAAGGATCGCATTTAATGGCGAGAGAGCTCAATGGTCTCGAACTCCAGGGGTTTATTAAGGAGCGTCAACTTCGTCAGGTGCGAAATTTACGCCAGCAATTTAGCATTACGCCAAAGCTTCTCATTATTAAAAGCCCATCCGCAAGTGCGGTAATT
>DATIIX010000039.1:0-2685 GCA_035479175.1 Saccharimonadales bacterium (SeqCode)
ATTGATAACCCTTTGGCGGTAGTACGAACCATCATTCCTAATCTGGGTCCTTCAGATAGGAGAGTCACCCTTGAGCCTGAAGTTAATCGCTACCTTGCAGCATCACACATGAATGCGCTTAAAAAAGGTTCGGCTGGAAGAATCGATAATATATTCGCCCTCAGGTCACCCTGGTGCTTTGAGCTGTCCGATCTTGGCGATAAGCTTACTTACCTTATCCAGGGAGCCGCGGATGACCAATTCACCACACCAGAACATTTTATTTATTTAAGTGATAATATACCAAATTGCAGACCAATCAAACGATTGGATATGGGGCATATGGGAACAATGGCACTAGAACTGAAATGCTTCAGAGCGTTGGCAAGAGATGCATTTAGTAAGGGGTATTAAAGAATTATTATATCCACGTCATTCTTTTTACGAATGTTATCGTTCACAGCTACCAACTAGTACGATCAACCTACGAGATGGTCCTGGCGCAACTTGGGAGTGAGATACAAAGAAACTCTTGGAGCAACGCTGCCGCAACCATAAACCCTGTTTCTGTGATTCTTGCTACAAGACGCGCGACTACTGTCCCGACATAAAAGTTGCGATTGCACGTTTGCGTAGCAGTATGCATAGAGATGTCATCAGTCTCACGAGTTCTAATAATAGGCATGAGACCAAAAAAGTGACAAAAATGCCACTTTTTACATGTCAGGATGTACATCAAACACCTTAGACCATTCGGGTCACCTTAGGTGAGAGATGGTTACAAGTCGGAGAGCTTCTTCATGCAGAGAGGCCATGATACTTGATTAACTATCAGGTATATGTTATAGTAAAAGACAATTACTCTCATCAGTAATCGCACTGCCCCATCATCTTCGGTTATGACGCCCTGCCTACTTCTTCGCTGGTAGAGCGTCATGACCGAATCGATGAACTAAGGACAAATCATGTCGGAAAACTCGTTCATTTGTAACGCCTGGATCATGGCGAAGGCACTCTGCGGTAAGGGGTGGAAGCGTACTCTCCTCTGGCTGAGTATTCTCCCCTCACTGCTGCTGGCCATCGACGTGACTGACCAGCGCGGCCTCCCCACCACGGGGGGCATCATCTCGGCCATCGCAACCTCCGCGGTACTCCTCGTGGGTGCCATACTCCTCGGAGCCGTGAGGTTGACCTTCGATGAGTCCTGAGTGAGCCTCCGACACCCCCACCCCGTGTCCACGACGAAGAACACCCCGTGTCCGTTGTGGTGCGGGGTGTTCTTCGTTTTTATAGAACTCCTAGACTATTTCTAGCGCATGTTCTAGACCTATATTTAAACAGACAGGCCCACCATTCGGGACACACATACAAAAAAGCAGCATTTCTGCTGCTTTTTTGCTACCTAGGTATACACCAACCCTTTAGAACCACTATGGTCTTGCTTGGTGGATGCCTTGGCTGGGATGGAGGGATTCGAACCCCCGAATGCTGGAACCAGAACCCAGTGCCTTACCACTTGGAGACATCCCATCAGTACTAGGGGAAATTGTATCACTAGTACCCGTAAAACTCAAGGCCTCAGGCTATTTACGGCTTATAGTCCTTTGAGGCCTGCAACAATTTGCTTTGCGTCTTGGTAAGCCGCTATGTTATCAGCGTATGCAGTTTTTAACTGTGCGCTATCACCGCTTAATACTGCGTGGTCATTGTTATAATCGGTTGGCTGTAGAACGATTACTTTAGCCTGAATAGTGCTTGATATGCTCGCCGACGCATTGACCTTTTGTGTCATATCGCTTAGTACGGCTTCGAGAGCATCCACGTTTTTGCCCTTTGACTTCGCGGCATTTAGACGAGTTTGAAACTTCTGAATTAACGCTTGGAGCTTCTCCTCTGCTACCTGTTGATCGTCTGCCACTTTTATCAGGCCGACTTTTGGTGCAACAAGCGCATATACGCGGTATTCAGTATAAATACTCTGTACGTCTGCACGTGCAGCGACCATTGTTGTTTCTGCATCAAGTTTTGCTTTTAATGTATTGAGGCCGGATGTCGTTGCGTTGACTTCGGCTGTAAGCGTTGCCTTGTCGGCGTTTGTTAGTTTGGTTGCTGCGTCAATTTTACTTGTAAGCTTTGAGAGTGACGCAAGTCGGCGTGCAATCTCTTGGTCACCCTTAGTGATGGTGTTTTGGAGTCTTGCTTTTTCGTTTGCAGTACTTGTGCTCGTAGAGTCCGTCGTTACATTTACATCCGTGTTCGTGTCTACCTTAACGTTTGGTGTTGTCGCTTTTGCTGAACCATCGAGCGAAAGTGCATTCGCTGGGGCTGGAATGAGTGCGGAACCACCCATAATCGTTGCCGCTGAGATGATTGCAACTTTCATGATAGTAGATGTAGGTTGTATGGTTTTCATGATATATTCCTTCCGTATTAGTACGATCGCGTTAGGCTATTCTGTTGGAATGCTGACCTGCTGCTGATTATCGTTGATAGAGTTATCTGCCGTACTCTGGTCGCTCGATGATTGTGTAAGCGATGCTTGTACACTACTTAAGTCGCTACCAAGCGCGGTATCTGTGGTATTCGTTGGGTTGATAGGCGCATTTACTGCTGTCTGTGATTGTGAATCTATCCCAGCCTTGCTGCCCCCTGTTGTAGTACTTGCTGTAGGGCTGTTAGAATGCGGCGCAAACACGAAGATTGCTA
>DATIIX010000040.1:0-2995 GCA_035479175.1 Saccharimonadales bacterium (SeqCode)
TCGACAAGGTTTTGTATAACCTCACGGAGGTGGTCGTTATCAACATTAGCATAGAATACAGGGTTTAATTTGCGTTCGCCGTCGTGGTCGTTTTCATCATCATCTGGCATTGGCTTATAGAGAATGCGAAGGCCCTTTTCGATGCCTTTTTGTGCTAAACCCTGTACGATATCGTGGATGAATGGTACGACATCAACGACTTTCGGATCATTCTTAAGGCGCGAATCGTCTGCCTTACTGACATCAAGCAGATCGGCAAATAATCGACCAAGATGTTGGGCTGATTCGTGAGCTTTCATAATAAAGTCGCGAGCTTTGTCATCGATATTGGCGGTTGCAGGATTGAGCGCGAGGCCAAGGTAGCCTTCGATACTGGCAACTGGCGTGCGCATTTCGTGGCTGGCGGTACTAATGAATTCGGCACGCTGGCGTTCATCAGATTTTTCGACAGTAACATCACGAAACACAACAATAACGCCCTTGCCGAGTTGTCCTACTGGGTTAACTGTGATGGAGGCAAGGAACGATTTGCCTGATTGTGTTTGCAGGCTAAAGTTTTCGCTTGAGATTGCTTTATTCGTGTTGAGTGCTTGGGCGACCGGGTCGTTAGCGCTATCTACCTCTTGGTTTTTTGAATTGAGCAACTTAAGGATGGATTTGTAACTGAGATTTAGCGAGTCGGATCTGCTCCAACCCAGCAGTTGTTCTGCCGCTGGGTTGATAAGTTGAATAATTCCCTGCCCATCGAGGGCGAGGACACCTTCGCCAATGGCGTTAATCACCACCTCTGATTTACCAGATACCTGGCTGAGCTCACTAGCAAGTTCGTGGTATGAGCGGTCTTCTTTGGTTTCATCGCTGCCAGATTCCCCTTCGTGGCGGCCCCAGATAATAAAGCTACCAATTAGCGGTACACCACCTAGTAGCGCAATTGCCACAATTTGACTTGGAGTTATCATGCTAGAGATATCTTGATTAACGACAAATGCGGCAAGTGACAGTGCACCGATAATGACACCGCCAATACCAAAAAAGCTGGCGAACCCAAGTGAAGCAACTAACAGGCTAAGAAACGTGGAATTAATACCGTTGGTTGTGACGACAAGCGTCGTGATGGTAGCAAGGAGCAGCGCATAATTTAATATCGCTGCTTGGTTAAGCTGTTGCAATGGTGTAATGAAATACGTAACGCTGGCAATGATGAGTGAGACTGCGCCGATAATACCAGCGACGAGCGGTACGTGTACGGCTTGATTGAGCTCGGTGGCGCCACTAATAAGCCCCCACCCATAGAGCGCGACAACCACGAGTGACACTAATATTACCGCTTCGCTAGATCGACGGTGCCAAAAGCGCGTTGTTGTGTGTGATTTCCCCATGCCCCCTAATTTGTCTATTACTGCTTATAGTTAGTTTACCACTTGTGGTGGCAAAAAACAGCCCTTATTGCAGTGTATTTTCGAGTGGTCATTAAGGTTGCGCAAACCCCTAATGGGGTATACTAGAACTATGGTACAAGGGCTTAAGACGACACTACTTATGGCTGGATTAACTGGATTGTTTATGTTTGTAGGCTACCTGCTGGGCGGACAGAGTGGCATGCTTATTGCACTAGGACTTGCGGCAATCTCAAATGTCGGCATGTACTGGTTGAGTGATTCACTTATCTTAAAAATGCAAGGTGCAAAGCCGCTTGGTAATCGCTATCCACAAGTTGAACGGATCGTTGCCGAGCTTGCCCAGCAAGAAAATATGCCAATGCCGAAGCTCTACTATGTTGATACGGATATCCCGAACGCGTTTGCAACTGGGCGTTCACCAAAACATGCTGCTGTTGCCGTGACGGCAGGTATTATGGATATTTTGAATGATAACGAGCTGCGAGCGGTGCTTGCCCATGAGCTTGGGCATGTAAAGAACCGCGATATGTTGGTATCGACAATTGCTGCAACAATGGCGGGCGCAATTAGTTATATTGCTGAGCTTGCCTTCTGGTTTGGTGGTAGCCAAGACCGCGAGGAAGGCAATCCGATTGCTGGCATCGCCGCGATGATTTTGGCGCCGATTGCCGCGGTGGTGATCCAGATGGCTGTATCACGTTCGCGCGAGTATCTTGCCGATGAACATAGCGCGCATCAACTGGGTTCGGGCAAAGATCTTGAAACGGCGCTTATGAAGCTCGAAAATTGGAAGCAACACGTGCCGCCAATTGCCCCATCGCCAAGCGAACAGGTGACCTCGGCGCTGATGTTTAGTAATATGTTCTCAACTGCGGGTCTCGCGGGTATGTTTAGCACTCACCCATCTACCGCTGATCGCGTGAAGCGCCTACGCGAGATTGATCACCGGAACTAAGGGCGATTTGATTGAGTAGTTTGCGTATTTTATGCAAACTACCAATGAGCGCATATACCCACGCAAGTCCCAATAAGATGCCAGTCGGTACGGCAAAGATCGGGTTTGTCGGTATGATTGGTAGGATAAATTCGAGAATGCCCCAAAATATTATACAGAGCGACGCGATGATCACAGTGATAAGTAATTTGGGATGCTTCGGCTGCCATGAGTCACGGAGTTTTTGCACCGCCACTCTATCCACCTGTAACTCGTCATAGGTTTTTGCATGCGGATACAGTGCGCCGAGTTCGTTTGGTTGGAGTGGGCTTTTGGGTCGGCTCATTATCTTTCAAGTATACTAGATGTATGAAAGCTGTGAAAACGATGATTGCCCGCTGGTACTACCAAATGGATGAGATCTTTGCTGAGAGCGAGGCATGGTCACTATTTAAGACGTTGGCAATTCTGGAGACAATTGGCTGGACACTGTTGATTATTGGCATTATGTTTAAGGTGAATCATTGGCCGCTTGCGGATGTAGCAATTGCTATTGGCGGCTCGGCGCATGGAATGATCGTGATTGCGTACATGCTCGTGGTGTTGTTTGCTCACCGTAGTATGGGCTGGAGCGTGTGGAAGTTTACAGTAGCGGAACTGA
>DATIIX010000041.1:0-3734 GCA_035479175.1 Saccharimonadales bacterium (SeqCode)
TTAAACGGATCATAGCCCGAAAAAAACGGACTAGTTTAATTGTAGCACGTTCCTATTTGCGGGGCTGTGTGATATTCGCGTCGCCACCATATTCTGGCAACACCATTTTATCATCTTCACCAGATGCGAGCCGACGTAGACAATCGTCTTGCCATACATCACCTGTTGCGCCCACAATTGCAATATGCTCTGCAGAAGCAAGCGTATTTAAGACTGTCATTCCAATACGAAGGCCCGTGTAACTACCTGGGCCGCGCTTTACACCGATGCCCGTAATATTGGTGAATGTTAGCGACTGCTCGGCGAGTAGGTCGCGGAGGTGCATAAGCATATCGCGAGCTAGTGTGCGACCCGCCTCCCATTCATAGGCATTCTTCATACCGTCATCACGCACAAATGTGATACGTGCCACCATTGTGCTACTATCCCAAAGTAAAATCATGCGACCTCCTCAATTAACGCGCGTGATCGCTCGCCGCCGGGGACTAGCTCGACTATACGGGTATCTTCACCAGTTGCTGTAATGATCATACGAAGGGTATCTGTTGGCAAAACATCCGCCACGATCTCGCTCCACTCAATAATTGTTGCCGCCCTTGGATCATGCACTGCTTCCATTAATTCTGCACGCATGATTCCTGGATCGCTCAAGCGGTAAAAGTCGTAATGGGCAAGTGTTACACCACGTCCTGTTTCATACACGCGGCTCACGGTGAACGTGGGACTTTGTACATCTTCGCTAATCCCCATTGACCGTGCTAGGCCTTTTGTAAAGGTGGTTTTGCCAGCACCAATGTCACCAATCAACACAATCACTTCGCCGCCCATAATCCGGTCGCCAATTTTAGCCCCGAGTGCTTGCATAGCTCCAGTCGACTTCACCTCTATAATCATAGAGCTATCATACCACATTTTGCCCTAGCACTCACGGCTCGCATCGAGTACAATAGGCGTAAGCATTATGCGTATTTCAGATGACACACTGCGGAAACTTCTCATTGAGAATGATATCGCATCCGAAGAGCAATTGAAGCCTCTCAAAGAGGAGGCTATTCGAACATCGCAATCACTCCAAGACACTGTTATCAATAGCCACCTTATAACTGAAGCCGAGCTCACCAAACTATATGCGACCTATGCAGATATACCGTACATCGAAATTGATCCGCATGATATTACCCCTGAAACGCTGAACCGCATCCCAGAGCGTATTGCACGTCAATATGAGGCTGTTATCTTTAAGGTTGATGAGGACGGACTGCTTCATCTCGCTATGGACGACCCGGATGATGTCCAGGCGATTAGCTTCCTCGAAAAAGAGATCGGCACTAATGTAAAAATTTACGTTGCGCCACACGAAAACATCCTCCAGTGTCTTGAAAATTATCGTGGCGATGTGAACGAAGAGCTGAATCAGGTTATCGATATTCAGCGCGAAGATGGCGGTACTGCGCAGCAAGTATCTGAGGCGGATGTTGCCGAGGACTCGCCAATCGCCCAAACTGTTAACCTATTGCTCGAATATGCGATTCGTTCGCAAGCATCTGACATCCACATTGAACCGCGTGAGAACTTCGTGCAGATTCGTTACCGTATTGACGGTGTACTGAAAGAGGTTAACCAACTACCACGTAATGTACTTGGAGCGTTAATTAGTCGTATTAAGATTCTTTCAAATCTTAAGATTGATGAACGACGCGTGCCACAAGATGGTCGTTTTAAGATTAAAATTGCTGGCAAGCAATATGCGCTTCGTGTCTCTACCCTACCTATCGCTGATGGCGAAAAAGTTGTTATGCGTATTCTTGATGAGTCTAACCAGGCCGTCACTTTGCAGCAACTTGGCTACTGGGGTCATTCACTGGAAGTCATCAGCGACGCGATGACCGAGCCCAACGGTATGATCCTTATCACTGGGCCAACAGGTAGTGGTAAGTCTACCTCTTTATTCTCAATCCTTACCATGCTTAATAAACCAGACGTGAATATCTCTACCGTTGAAGATCCTGTCGAGTACAAAATTCCAGGCGTCAATCAGACTCAGACAAATGTGAAAGCAGGCATGACGTTTGCTAACGGCCTTCGTGCCCTCCTCCGTCAAGATCCAAACATTATTATGGTTGGAGAGATTCGCGATGGCGAAACCGCCAATCTAGGCGTCCAGGCTGCTTTAACTGGTCACCTTGTATTTAGCACGCTTCACACCAACAACGCCGCAACCTCCCTGCCACGTCTACTTGATATGGGCATTGAGCCATTCTTGATTGCGAGTACCGTTAAGGCTGCGGTCGGTCAACGCCTTGTACGCCGCCTTTGCATGGTGTGCCGCCAACAATATGCGCCAGGTCCTGAGGAGATTGCCGAAGTCACTAAGTTATTTAACTTGCGAGGCAACCAAACATTCGCCTATATTCATGAGCTCGAATTACAAGCAATGCAGCAGCAAGTTGGTGGTAAAACACCAGCCGGTACCACTGATCAAACTATTGTATCAATGTGGCATGCAAATCCGGATGGGTGCGAAGCATGCAATCACGCAGGCTATAAAGGGCGCATCGGTATTTACGAGGTGCTTGGTGTAAGTATTCCAATTCAGAAGATGATTACCGCTAACGCAACAAGTGAACAGATTCAAGAACAAGCCATCGCTGACGGCATGACCACAATGCAAACCGACGGACTCGTAAAGGTACTCCGCGGCAACACCACCCTCGAAGAAGTATTAAGAGTGACCCGCGAATAAGCCTATGCCAAATTTTATTTATGTCGCCTCAAATAAGCAAGGTAGGTCGCTCTCTGGAATCATTGAAGCGACCGATCGGTCTGCCGCACTTAGTGCGCTCTCAAATCAGGGACTTACTCCAATTGATATTAAGGAAGGGGCATCAAAAAAGGCCACACCGTCATTTTTGAGTACACTGGGCGGTGGTAAAGTCAAGAGCGACGACCTTGTAATGTTTACTCGTCAATTGAGCGCCATGGTATCTGCTGGTGTTCCAATCTTACGAGCCCTTAACTCGCAGCATGATCATACCGATAGTAAAGTGCTAAAAACAGTATTAGCTAGCATTATTAAAGATGTTCAAGGGGGCTCCGCTCTTGCAGATGCACTCGCTAAGTACCCCAATACATTCAGTGATGTTTACGTTAATATGGTGCGTGCCGGCGAGGCGGCAGGTATTTTGGATGAAATATTAAAGCGACTTGCACTCCAGCAAGAGAAAAACGCAACAATGCGTAAAAAGATTAAAAGCGCCATGACTTATCCTATGGTACTTGTATTTATTACCGTTATCGCTTTCTTCGGTCTGATGCTTTTTGTCATTCCGCAGATTGGTAAAATCCTTACCGATCTTGGTGGTCCAGATGCAAAACTTCCACCGCTCACACAAGCTATGCTTAGTATTAGTAGCTTCCTGCTCCATTATGGGCTCTTCCTTTTGCCGGTTATCGCTGGCGGTATATACACCCTTACCCGATGGCTCAAAACTATGGCAGGTAAGCGGGTTCTTCACACTGTCGTCCTTAGGGTGCCAATGATACAACCAATTATTCAAAAAGTAGCTGTGGCTCGATTCGCCCGGACTTTCTCAGCACTTATCGGGGCGGGCGTTGCTGTTCTTGAGGCGCTGAGTGTTACTGCGCGAGCCGTAGGTAATGTCGTATACGAAGATGCGCTCATGGACGCCGCAGAGCAGGTGAAGAATGGTAAAACTCTTTCATCGGTTATTGAA
>DATIIX010000042.1:0-8964 GCA_035479175.1 Saccharimonadales bacterium (SeqCode)
CCAAGCACGATACTCATCAAAAATTGCTGCTCTGCAAAACTATACGTCTCACCAATTGCCTGGTTCATCAGCTTAAACAGTACCTTACCCTTATCGTAGTCAGACTGTGCCTGAGCGCTCAATTCAGTACCAAAGTGCGCATACTCTTCTGCTGCGCGATAGCCAGACAACGTACGGTTCAGCTGGTCTGCAAAGCCTTTTTGGCGTTTGTTTTGCCCTACGCCACCGACACGAGTTACAGATAGGCCAGTGCTCACAGCTGGACGCATCGTATCTTTAAAGATCTGTCCATCCAAAATCCATTGACCATCAGTAATGGACATGATGTTCGTCGGCAGGTACGCAGTGATATCAGCGCCTGGTGCGTACACGATTGGGATGAGGGTTTGGCTTGCGTGGTTTGATTCGGTTTTACCACCACGCTCAAGGAGGCTTGAGTGGGTATAGAACATGTCGCCTGGATATGAGTCACGGCCTGGGCTCACACCAGCAATCAGCGAGATCTCACGGTAAGCCTGAGCGTGTGCCGTGAGGTCGTCATAAATAACAAGAGTATCCATATTGCATTGATGCCAGAAATACTCACCATGCGCCGCGCCAACATATGGCACGAGGTAGGTAAGAATTAGCGATTCAAATGAGTTCGACACAACAACCACTGCTTTTTTGAGCGCGTCGTTTTTCTCGAGATTGCTTACAAGTTCTGCTACGTCGTGCTGACGCTTAGCAATCAGTACATAAATTACGGTAAGGTCGGTGTTTTTCTGGTTAATTGCTACTGATGCGGCAAGTGCAGTTTTACCTACCTTGCTGTCGCCGAGCATTGCCATACGCTGGCCGCGAGCGAGCGAATATTCGAGATCAAGGATTGTAATGCCCGTTTCAACTGGTTTATCGAGCAATTCTCGTTCATAGAGCATTGGTGCGCTATGGAATACATCCCATTCTTGATCGGGCTCAATGTTGCCCTTGCCATCGAGTGGCTCGCCAAATACATTTACGACACGACCAATGAAGTTTTTACCTACCGGTGTCATGATGTCAGGACCTTCGATTACACATACCGCGCCGATATGCAGTGGTGATGGATCGAGTTTCATGACGACTACGTAATCTTCGAGGACCTGATGTACGTAGCCACGCGTGTCGTCGTCGAACCGCACGATTGCATGCACATTGGTTGGTTGCAAACCTTTTACGCTTACCATGAATGAATCGATACCAATAATTTCCCCGACTGGATTGCCATCCGCCACGAGTTTATCAAATTTACTTGCCATGGCGCAGTGCCTCCAGATCTTTTATGAGCACCTCACGCTTACCCGCTAGCGCCGAACGTAAGCTCATGTCATGCACATGGTTTGGCGTACGCACATATACACCCGCGACAAGTGCAGGCTGCAAACCAATTTCGAGCAATACTTGCGGGTGCACAGATTCGCGAAACCAGGCTGCAAGTGTTTGCAGGCTTTCGATATCTGCCGGTACCGCAAACGTTGTATGCACAACTGGGGCCTTTGTTTTGAGCATGCGCAGCTCTTTGATGATATCAGTGCGGACTTTGCTCTCACTGAAATCAAGCTTGTTGTCGGTAAGGAAGTCGGTGAATTGGCCAGTGAAGGCTGGAGTCTCGACTGCACGATTTGTTTTGCGCGTACGCACGTCTGCTGCCGTCATCTCGTCATCGATATGCTCAGCCTCGATGACAAGTCGTGCTAAATCGCGACGAGAAACAACGCCTGCGGGCAGGCTAAATTCTTTATAGTCGATGTCTTCACGCGCGATCATAGCTTGATGTCATCCACCATCGCTTGTTTATTGTCCTCAAGCTGCTTAATAATTCCTGGCATTTGTGCCTTCATGTCAAATTGATCACCCAGTGCCTCAAGAATGTAGTGTTCAACGGTGCTGGCCATATTGCTTTCAAAAGCCTGGATGAGTCGATCGTGCTGCTCTGTGACCTGCCTCTCGAGCATCGTATTAATCTCTTGATATTGGTCTTGGAGTTTTTCGGCGCTCTGGTTGAGCCACTTGAGCGCAGCGATCTGCGCCTCATCCATCGCCTGCAACTGGGATTTGTGGTCTTCGAACGCATGATGCATCATCGAGTTCTGCTCGGCGATATTATCTTTAAGCAGGTGACTAAGTTCGTGATATTGCTGACGGAGTTCGTCGGAACCCTCAGTCATATTCTTGAGCGCTTGGTCCTGCGCTTCTTGCATTGTCTTACTGTAGGTCGAAAATTGTTCGTTTAGCTGCGCAGTGACTTGCTCTTTTAGTGAGGCGTTGAGCGTTGCCACGGCGCCATCGAGTTGCTTCGTAACGTGATCTTTAAGATCGGTATTAACCTGCGCAATAACCGCTTCAAGGTCTTTCTTGAATAGATTACCATTCTCTTTAATTACTTTATCGAAATACCAGCGGCCATGGTTGCGGAGCTCTTCGCGGAAGTAATCGTCGAAAAATTGCTCTTGCTTGAGTTTCGCCTCTTCGAGCGATTCGTCATCCGTATCTGTTTGTTTATGAAATAATCCCATCCTAGCCCACTTCTTATTCCGCTATAGCTTCAGTAGTAAATATACCGCAAAAAGCCCAATAACTAAAATCAATATACTTGTTAGAATAACCTCAAGTAATGCGCGGAAGATTGAGCGCTTGGTCATTGGGTTGCGGCCGATGGCAATAATCGCATTGCGAACCCCAGCATAGAGCATAACGATAGCGGTGATAAGGCTCACTGCTGTAATACCCATACTAAGGTAAATACGGATAGGGCTGATTTGTTTTTCAGCGATTTGCACACCAAAGCGTTCGAGCCAGTTCGGTACGTTTACTTTCGTACTCTTAACATTTGGGTTACGTTCGATATTGATTGTTACGGGGATTGTTCCGAGCGTCACGGTCTTCGCTGCACCGCTTGAATCCTTGAGTTCGGTCTTACCCAATGTAAGTGTCTTACCGTCAAATGAGGCTGCAGCACGCCCAAAGACGGTTTTATCGGCAGTACTAGCCTTCATCCCAATGCCATCTACCGATGATAGTGTTACGTAGTCACCACTCTCAATAGCGCCACCCTGCGTACTGACGAGTACATTATATGTACCAGAGACCGCTACATATGTTTCGTTTTGCACAGTCGAGTTCGACACTGCAAATGCGAGCTGATTGCGGTCAACTGCGACGCCGAACATGTTTTGTAATTGTGCCTGCTTGGCTGTTACAACTGATTGAGTGTCTTTATTAAGTGTGACAATTGCACCAATATCTACTGGGCTCGGTGCTGCATAACCTTGGGCGCTCACGCTGGTATTATCTGCCGCTAACACTGGTGTAATACTAAAAAAACCAAAGGCAATAATGGCAGAAAGAGTAAGGATAGTACGGAAAGCCTTCACTGTTTATTTCACTCCGGAGCTCTAATGAGCTTGAGGTTATTATAGCATAAGCAAGCCATTAAAAAGCCCTGCAAATAGTAGTTGATATACCCACAAGGATATTTTACAAATGCTTGTTGACTCTACGACATGATGGTAGAATAAACACAAGCTTTGATGGACCACCACACGTCCGAGTGAAATAAATATTTTCTACTCAAAAAACAGAGTAAAAAATAAAGAAAAACATTCAAAATGACAGTGTGGTGTCACCTCCCCACCATTTTTAAACGGTATCGTGTTCTGCAAACAGCAGGGCTGATTACCCTATGCGTTGCATATATTACAACGCTATTATTAGGCACGACTGCACATGCTGTAGCCGGAGTTAATCAGACTTTGAGTTTCCAGGGACGCCTCCAAACGAACGCCGGTGCAGTTGTACCGGATGGTTATTACAATATGCAATTTAAAATCTACCAGGATGGCGACGGAACAACAGCCGGAGACACTGGTGGGACGCTCAAATGGACTGAAAGTTATGTCAACAACAATGCAAATGCTGGAGTGCAAGTAAAGAATGGGTTCTTCTCTGTAGAGCTCGGAACCAACACCCCACTCAGTAGTGTTGACTGGGATCAAGATACATTATGGCTTTCGATGAATATAGCAGGACCAGGTGCCGGCTGTTCAACGTTTGGCGGTACCGGTTGTAGCGCCGATGGCGAGATGCTTCCGATGAAACGTATTACCTCATCGCCGTATGCACTTAACTCGGGAATGCTCGGCGGCAAGACAGCCGATAAGTTCCTACAGCTTGGCCTGGGTGTACAAACTGACCTAAGTACGTCGAGCAGCATCTACATTAACAAGACTGCCAGTGGCGATCTCATTCAACTCCAGAACAATTCAGCTAATATTTTCACCGTCGGGAATGCCGGCGATTTAACGCTGGGCAGCAATGCCGACAAAACCATTTCTATTTCGACTGCAACGGCCAGCACGGCTGGCAATAACTTAACTGTCGTTGCAGGCGGCGGAGGAACTGGAACCGGGAGCGTGGGAGGAAATCTCGTGCTTCAGGGTGGATCAGCCGGCGGCACCAATGGAAGTGGTGGCGATGTGGCCATCGACAGTGGTGTCGCAACCGGCTCAGGTAGCGACGGGGTGATTTCACTCGGCGCTAGCCACGCCTCTGCTATTAATCTTGGTAGCAGTACAAACAATACACAGGTAACAATCAATGGTCCGACATCAGTTAAGCAGGCGACCGATTCAACAAGTGCCTTCAATGTTACCAACTCGCACAACAATCAGGTACTGACCGTGAATACTTCAACAAGCCAGGTAAACGTTGGTAATGCAAATACTGTCGGCTCTGCACTTAATGTCACCGGAGGCATTAACTCAAGCACTGACTATAGCATTGGCGGCGCAACCGTACTGACCGATTCAGCACTTACCTTCACTGGCGCGGGTAGCGCATCAATTCAAGGATCAAATGGCCTAAGCCTGAACGGTGGAACGTCAAGCTTGTCACTCAGCAATACAGGCGTACAGGTTGGTAGTGGTAGTGGGGCTGGTTCACCAACACTCCTTACCCTTGATAAATCAAGCTCAAACCCATCAAGTAGTGCAGCATACGGCAGTATGTACTACGATACGAGCCTTGGTAAGGTGCAGTGTTACCAATCAAATGGTTGGGGCGCTTGCGGTGATAGCCCGGACAGCTTTGTAACGCTTAGCCCTGAGTACAGTAACGCCGTGATGAACGGTGCTGGCACCGGTACAATCACATCTGACCTCTGTTCTGATTCGCTTAACATTAATGACGGAAGTTCGAGTCAGCCTACCATTTGTGGCACCAATGAGACCTATAACTTCTATGATTGGAACTCAACGCAAGCTAGTGCGCAGACACGCAGCATTTATGTCACCTACCAGCTACCAAGTAACTTCAAGAACTTCGTTGCTGGATCGACTTCATTGATGGCACGCACAGACGGCAGCAACGCAACAACCTCCTATCAAATCTACCGCTCACATAGCGGCTCGGCGCTTACCTCTTGTGGATCGGAAATCACTGCCTCAACAGGCTCGCAAACAGCCTGGCAACAGTCTACGGCAAGCGGAGGCAACGATCCATCTGGTTGTAGCTTTGCGGCAGGCGACAGTATCTTGATTCGCATTAACCTGACTTCAAGCAACAGCGCAAATGCTTACGTCAGCAACCTCAATTTTGCATTCAGCAATCAATAGCCATAACCGTCACTATGCTACACTGGTAGTACTAGGTAATTTATTGTGGAATTTAAACGGCGAACTCGACCAAACCCTTATGCTAAACCTGTCGCCCATGAGGCGACCCCTACCCCTGTGGCAGGGCCGAAGCCACACTTACGGGATAAAATTCCAAGAAATGTTAAAGGTATCGCCATTGGATTTGGTTCACTTATTGGATTTGTCGTTATTATTGCCGTGACCTCACAGATACTCGCACAACGCGATGCTTCTGACCCAAGCTTTCAGACTATTTTGCCATCAGGCCAGTCTATTACTTCACTTGGTGGCTGGCGCCGTGTGACCCCGCCAGGGGAGGATCCAGTCTTTGCCTATGTTGACACAATAGATACCGTGGCTATTAGTGTCAGCGAGCAACCACTTCCCGACACCTTTAAGCGCGACACACAGGCTGCAGTAGCGGATCTTGCAAAGCAGTACAACGCAACCACAAAACTCAAGGCTGGAGATACTACAGTATATGTTGGCACCTCAGCAAAAGGTCCCCAATCGACTATTCTTACGAAGCACAATCTGCTTATTCTCATCAAGTCGAAGAGCCAAGTTGATAATGGCTCGTGGACTGACTATATAAATTCTTTGAACTAAAGAAAAAGGAGAGGCTATCTCTCCTTTTTAATTCTAGCTGTTGTTTTGTTGGATAAGCTTTGCAGCTTTGCCGTCTGGTTTGAGATTTTCGTAGAAGAGCACTTGGCTACGCGCGACAAACATCTCATCTTGTGGCTCTAGGATACCACTCGTAATCTTAACAAGCTGCGTATCAGTCTTGTTAAGCGCATCTGTACTGTCAGGCTTCTTTGTATCTGAACTATTCTGGCCTGTTGTAGGTGATACAACGATGAATGCATTCGTCAGGCGAAGGTATGTGCCATTGTATGGTGAAAGTTTGCCGAGGTAAACTTGACCGTTCGTCGTAAATACCGCCTGGTACTCGCTATTATTGATTCCTGTGTCGACATTGTCGGATTTTGCGGTCCACATCCAGCAACCAATGCCACTAAGAATAAGTACAACGACTGCAATAATAAGTACAATAAGCCATTTTTTAGGAGATTTCTTGTCAGAAGTATCACGATGTCCCGACGCTTGATGGACAACATGTGGCTGAGCTTGCATCACCGGCTGAGGCTCTTTGGGTCGGTATGCTTGTTCAGGCCTTGCAGCAGGTCTTCCAGATGGCTGTGGTGCACTAAACGGACCTGAGTCCATGTATCATTCTCCCTCACTTATGTAACTCGTTTCATCATAGCATATGCGCAATGGAGCTTCAAATGAGCGCGAATTGGCCGGGGCCGAATACCGCAATCAATGATGCGAGTGTGAGCATAATTAAATCGTATTCCCAGCCGCGCTTTGCCGCCCAGTATGGACTATGCCATTTGAATAGATGCAAGCTGATTGTCGACATCATTAACAACACTACACCAATGCCAGCCCACTGCGCAAGCACGCCGCTGAGCATACCAAGTGCTGCACATAATTCTGCCGTCGCGACAAATCCGGCGACTTGCAGCGGCACACCGTCGCGTTTTGAGAATCCTTTGAGATCTTTGAATTTTATGTAGCATTCGTTAAAGAATGTTACAGAAAGTATCACGCGCGTAAGCAGTAATACAATACTCTCTACTACTGTTGGTGCGACAAATGAAACCATGCTTCCCTCCACGTTAGTACATTACCATTTTACACCCTACCGTTGCATCGCGGCTAATTGTGTTTTACTAGTACGTGCAGGTGCTCGTTTGTCAATATAGCTTTGTGGTTTCGGGCGGCCCTGAATCTGCGATGTTCTCTTTCGCGTAAATAGTACGTGCCGTATTTACTCATAATTTCACGTATTAGCTTTTCCGACATTAGCCCTTCGTTGCTATAGCTTACAACGATTACTTTAAACCGCGCGTTTTTAATAATATCTTCAAACTCTGCCGCCACGGTTCGGATTGATGCATATTTGCTGTTTTGACTTGCTGTTTCACGGAGGCCCGTTTTACCGCGGATCTCAGGATTATCGTACCGGGCGATTGTCTCCAGCAAGTGATAATTTGCTGAATACTGCCGAACGTTATAAGGTGGGTCGAGATACAAGACATCGCCACTGATATCGCTAACTAGCAGATTACTGTCGCCACAGTAGACCCTACCTGCAATCTCATTGCTCGTTGGGATTTGTTTCAATCTTAGAGGTTTCTGGGCTGCTCTTTTAAGCTTTTTGAGGAATGCACCATATATTGCAGCGGTGTTCGCAACTTTATCGACAGCTTCAATAAGCGCAGCAAGATACGCAAAATACTCGTTCTCGCTAATTTGCCCGCTTGTCCGCATTTGCTCGATCGCTTGGCGGATTGCATCGCAGCGTTTGCCGTTTTCGTCGGAGAAATATATACGACCACTACCTGATCCAGCGCAATAATTTTTGTAAATGAAGCCTTCTACTGGCTCGAGGTTGTTAAGATAATCGAGCTTGTCAAGGTCTAACACAGGATTTTCAATCAAGTTCTTGTTTATTACATAGCTATAGTGCTGTAGGTCATTTGCAATCACTATGTGCCCTTGCTGCCTGAAGAAGAACCCCACCGTACCTGTTCCCGCAAAGGCATCGCAAATAACAAGCCGCCTATTATAGCTATCGGCGAACTCATCAACAACGCTATCGATAAAGTCGAGTAGCGAAACCTTTGACCCAATATAATTCACGTATACTAGCGTATCACGCCTGGTATCAGGATATTTATTTGCCTTCGATATCAATGTGCGGTAGAATGCGCTCAAACCGCCTTGGGATCCACCACGCTGCACGACCAACGAGTGACATCACCGATGGTACAATGAGCAGCCGCACAATGAATGCGTCAACAAATATACCTACTGCGAGGCCGAAGCCCATCGACTGAATAACTTGATCTTTGTTTGAAATGAATCCGGCAAACACAGATACCATAATCACCGCTGCTGCAAAGACGACACGGCTACCGATTGTGTAGCCATCGATTATTGCCCCCACAGCGTCATGAGTACGTTCGTATTCTTCATGAATACTCGACACTAAGAAGAACTCATAATCCATCGCGAGACCAAATAACACGCCGATCGCAATAATTGGCAGGAAGCTCACAATTGGCCCTGGTGCATCAGAGATGCCGAACCAGCCCCACTGGAATACCGCTACCATTGCGCCAAACATTGCGCCGACTGATAGCAAAAATCCAAGCGTTGCTTTAAGCGGTACGAGTAGAGAGCGGAACACAAGAACCAGTAGTATAAATGAGAGTCCCACAACAATTCCTAAGTA
>DATIIX010000043.1:0-2167 GCA_035479175.1 Saccharimonadales bacterium (SeqCode)
AGTATGAGTGAAATTCAGGAAGCTGCTGAGATTATCACGAGTGCCGTGAGTCCAGATGCCAATATTATTTTCGGTGCAACGCTTAAACCTGATCTTGAAGATGAACTTATTATCACTGTTATCGCAACGGGTTTTGATAGTGCATTCTTTGAGCAACAGGCTGCCGAGCTCGAGCGCCCTGGTGCGCTTGTAGCAACACCGACACCTGCTGAGAATATTGATAAAGCCGTTAGCGACATCGATATGGAGCTTAATCGCTCCGATGGCGCTGAACAATTTGCTGCCGAGCCAACAGAGAACATTTGGAACCACCCTACCGAAGAGGATGACGATGACACGCCTGCGTTCCTTCGTCGCCGCAAGAAAAAACAATCAGACGAGTCCTAGAAAGGTGACAACGTATGGCGCATAACTACAAAATCGGTGATAGCCGCGTTTTGGAGTCTCGCGAATCTGCTGATGGTATTACTATCCGCCGCCGCCGCGAGACAATGGATGGCAAGCACCGTTTTACAACGTACGAGCGCATCGAGCACCCAAATCTTGCAGTCATTAAGAAAGATGGTACACGGGAGCTTTTTGACCGCGAGAAACTTGCCAACGCAATTCGTCGTTCGGTTGGGAAATTCTTTAAATCAGAGGTGGAAGTAGAGGAAATCATCAATAAAGTTGAGGAGCGACTCTACGAACTTGGCGAGAGCGAAGTTGATTCTATGGCGGTCGGTGACTACGTACTTGATGAATTGGCTGCAAAAAATGAAGTTGCTTATGTGCGCTTTGCAAGCGTATTCCACAAATTCAAAACGCTTGATGATTTTGTACGAATACTTGAGCAGCGCAAGAAGGGTGTATAAGTATGCGTGTCGTAGTCATTACCAAAGAAGATACCGATTACGCACAGACTGTCGATACGTTTATAGCGGACTTTGAGCGCCAAACTGGTCGCACCCTCGAAGTTCTTGACCCAGATTCATTAGATGGTAGCTCATTCTGCCGCACCTATGATATTGTTGAATATCCAAGTATTATTGCGCTTGGCAATGATGGACAGATGCAGAATGTGTGGGCGGGCGCGATGCTCCCAACGATAAGTGAGGTAAGTTACTATGCTACGCAAGATTAAAGACTATTTTACCCATGAAGATCGGAAAATCCGTGATAATCGCTGGATTTTCCTTAGTATGCTCATTGGGGCAATCTGTAGTTTGATTGCTTCTTTTGTGCTTTCTAACGAAGCAATCGCTCTCGCTAAAGATCCGAACGCGATTCTTTCTTGTAGTATTAATATTATTCTAAACTGTGCAAAAGTAGGGCTTAGTCCTTCGGCAAGTTTGTTCGGTTTCCCGAATAGTTTCCTTGGCATGATGGCTGAGCCAGTAGTGATTACTGTAGCTGTTGCTGGCCTTGCAGGAGTAAAATTTCCTCGCGCATTTATGTTTGTGGCACAGATCTTTTACACTGCTGGCTTAGTATTTGCATACTGGTTGCTTGGTCAGAGCTACTTTGTTATTGGCGCGCTTTGCCCCTGGTGCTTGCTTGTTACGGCAACTACTACCTTCGTTTGGTTTGCCATTACACGCTACAATATTCGTGAACATAATCTTTATCTTACAAAGGAAGCGTCTGAACGGGCGCATCGTTTTATCGAGCGTGACTACGACAAAGTGGTTCTTTTCTCAATTATCGTACTGATTGTGGTAGCGATCATTGCAAAGTACGGTACAGCATTGTTTGCATAAATAGTGCTGTTTGTATTACAATAACTGTAAACGTTTGAGCGGTTATCAGCCGCGAGTTCTGGAAAGAACGAGCTCTGCCTTTGGTGGCTCAAGTAGAATCCAGCGTGTACACGGCGAAACAGTGACAATAAAGTGCGATAAGGAGTTATCCCTTTTCGAAACTGGATGGTACCGTCCGATTTATCGGATTCCAGTAGCGAGAAGGGATTTTTATTTTGAAGAGGATTATGACTGAGCAGCCACAATTTATCATTACAGAACTGACTGCAGCTACGATTGACGATTGCAATCGTATGCGCTTGCAATCGTGGCTTGATACTTATGTGAATGATGAAGCTGGTGGGACCCGGGAATGGATAGAAGCACGAAACGCCGACCAGATGTCGGATGAGAAGCGCGCTAGACGTCTTGAGCGACTTGATAGCTCG
>DATIIX010000044.1:0-2751 GCA_035479175.1 Saccharimonadales bacterium (SeqCode)
CCTGCGGAGCTACCACATACTGGTATGGCAGAAAATGTTATTATGAGTAGTCTTATTTTGGGCGCAATCGCGTATATTAGCTATCTTTATTTCAACAGCCGCCGCGAACTTACAAATATCCAATAGTATATTTTTACCACAAACAAAATGACCGCTTCACAGGAAGCGGTCATTTTAAATATTTACAGGAGCGTCCACTGCCACGTTGGCGCAACAGAGTACGTCAGCGTGATGGTTTTGCCGCTAGGTACGCATACCGTACCAGGAGTAGTTGACAATTGGCTTGTTCCATCAACAGCAATGCCTGTCACAGTACCGCCAACGATAGTCACCATCGCATCACGCCAAAATGGATTTTGCAACGCAGTTGTTGAAGTTGGTATAGTTGGTGCCGTGACCACACCGACTCCCTGATCTTGATTTATAACCTTAGCATGAGCACCACCATTAACTCCATATGATGCACTTAATGCCTGCTCGAGCGTTAGACCTCCGTCACCACCATTACTTCCAACATAAATTGTTCCATAAGCTGCGTTATGAGAATCATTAACAATAAAATGACCGGACCCCGTCGTCCATTCAATATCGAGACAGAGAATATCGAGCTTCGTTACGGCCGTACTAGCAAATACGACACACTGTGTACAATTCTCAATTGAAGCATAGGTGACGATGTTACGATGCGGAAAGCCAGACGATGGCCAAATCACCAATCCGTCGAAACAGTTAATAAGTCGTAGTGAATTAGCTTGGACATGCTCATAAACAATCAAACCGTACACAAGCCCTTCACATGAGAAGAAGCCGATATTACAGTTGTCATTGTTATTCGTCTGTGGCATCGCTAACCCAAATGCCCAGTTTGGTGAAGGAGGTGTCGGAGCACCTGTGACGGTAGAACGCGCAAGGACCGAGGCGCTTAGTACATTGGCCTCCGCCATTCCTCTAAAATCAAATCCGCATATATTACCATTCTGTGGTACTTCAATAGTGATCCCATCGACGACGACGAGCATATTATTCCACGTGTCAGACGTGCCGTTGCTTGATGTTCCACTTCCACCAAAACCAAAGTGAGGCGTAGGCCCACCTAAGACGGAGACTTCACCAGTTGCAGGCACACCAGTACCTGCATTATATGTTGATCGCAGAACAGCGCCAGCCTCTTGTGGTACTGTCTGTTGCCAGTGATAAAGCGCGCTTGCATCAACGGCACCCTTTAGAACAAGAACGAACTTTTGTTTTGCAGGCGTGAATGCTGGATCGATAACTGGCAACGGAATCTGTGCACTTCCGTTTGTAGCTCCTCCTGTTGTTGGGTTACCGGCAATGAGATAGACGGCTGGCGGAAAGTAAATCTCGGCGTAGTATGTTCCATTAGCAACACCAGCTGCAAATGCGGCATTAATTGCATTTGTGATAGCTACAGTATCGTCAGTCGTACCGTCACCTTTTGCACCATATGCCTGCACGTTAAACACATGCGAAGGGTTTGCAAGTGGCGTTAGATTAGTCAGACTAAAACTTGCTCCACTTGTGAAGGCTGTCGTAACAGCGTAACACATCCCTGAAAATGCGATAAGATCATTAATTGCATACGCAGTCGATGCAGCCCAGGCACCCCTAAACGTAAGACGTGCATTAAGATCGGTCGTTAAATTAGCGACCGCGCTCTCAGGGAAAGAATTACTTGGCACGACTGGCGCGGTTGAGAATGTTTTTGTGCCGCCAATTGTCTCGTTGCCTGTATTGTGAACAACGGCCGTATTGTCAGCCTTTGTAGATATCGTACCTGTTGTCTTAAGGGTACCGTCGGCATTATGCTCGACGCTTAAAAAGTCATTGAGAACATTCCCCCAAGTGTCGGTGTCACTGCCAGGGACAGGAAGTCGAGCCATATTTTTTATAATCCCCTACAAAGTTAGTACTTATTATGATAGGCTATGCGGTTATGTTTAGTCAATACTATAGTAATGAGCTTTAGCTATTGTGGCTTCCCGAGTTAGAGATTGTGATAATAAAAACTGCACTCGTCACTGCTCGAAAAGAATAGTATCTTTTTACCCTGCGAGCAATTCTTACATTCTTTTTCTATTTCGTCGAAGTCGACATACATCTCATCTCTTGCAAATGCCAAATCACATATTTGTTTCTTGTCTGCAGATGCCGGTGCCACTGTCTTGTTTACGGACGGCCACCATAGAAAGTTATCCCAACCAGCGCGGCATTTTAATAAATACATATTAACGGCAAGATGAGCGCAATTTTACAAGCGCTCATCCTATTATATTATCCGTCAACTGGCTAGCGATTAACCGAGATAGCTTTGCCGTTCTCTGCCGCTGGCGCTGCTACAACTAGTCGTCCATTAGCGTCTTTGTTAATCTTGTAGCCAGTACCGTTAGTCGCACAAGTAGTTGCACACTGTGGATCCTTAGGAAGCGAGACAACATACTTGCCTAAAGCCGTAAGAGGTGTGAGATCGATAAGTCCCGTACAACTAGCTGCGCCCGTCGCACAGATTTCAGTAGCTGCTGTTGTAATGCCAGCTCCACCGCCTGCGGGTGGCAATGAACCGTTATCTATAGAATACTGGTAGGTTGCATTAAGAATAGTCGTTACGTCTGCAGATCGCTGCGTGTTACGTGAATCACCCAATTGCTTGGAAGGGTTTACTGCAATGATAACGATACCTGCGAGAATCGCGATGATAGCTACGACAAGTAAAACTTCGATGAGGGTGAAGCC
>DATIIX010000045.1:0-8791 GCA_035479175.1 Saccharimonadales bacterium (SeqCode)
GCACTCCCCATCATATTTCCATAACCACTTGAGTCCATTTGTTGTCCAAGTTTACTGTAACCCGACTGTAGTTTACTAATGCCAGCGTTACCGCCGCTCAAAAGAATCTTCTGCGCAGCCCTTGCACGTGTTGTATCCCCACCTTCCATCGCTTCAACAAATTCATCATGAGCCTTGTCTAAACGATTCGCCTCGGTCCAGCCACTCTGTTTTTGCATAGCAACCATTTCGTGATCAACCGCCTCAGCCTCTTCTTTAGATGCAAGCGCCATGCCTGTAGCCGCCAGATGCGAACCAGCCTTACCGGTGAAGCGAGAATTACTAATGCGGCCCTTTAACCCCTTACCGTAACCTTGCGCTCGATTAGTATCCCTAATTTTCTTACGTTGGCCCATATATGCACCAAGATAAGATGAACCCTTTGCCTGTGAGCCAACTTTGCTAGAAGCTTTATTCGCCGCACCTTGAAGCTTCGCGCCAACTGCACCCAATCCGATTGCACTCAATCCGCTAAGAGACCCCTTAAGAATAGGTCCCACGGCAAAGAAAGGGATGGCCGAAACACCAAGTGCTACAAATTGAGTAATATCTTGGCCAGAGCTACCACCAGCATTTGCAATAATAACTGCCGTCATATGAGTCGCGCCAAATAGTATACCGACCTCAGGAAAGACCACACATAGAGCAAACATCGCCTTCCACCACTTTTTGGGTACTTGCTCAAGATTTGGGAGCAAACCAAGGGCAATAGCGACCGGAGCGATATCAGCGAGAATGACAATCCCTGCTTCTCGTCCAACTAATATTAATACGATAAGAGCGATGGCAAGGCCTGCCGCAAGAAGTACAGGCACACTAATAGCCAAAGCAACACCGACTCCAGCAACAAGAACAACACCGACAGCCCCAGCCCACGTAATTCCAGAACCTACCGAAGCAAGGGTGCCACCGTCCGTAGTTCCACCACCGATTGTAAGGCCATTAAAGAACTGTGCGGAAGCATATCCAGTAAAGTTACTAAGATCAACCACACCGAGGCAGATATAGTTCGACATATTCACCAAAACTGCAAATGCAAGTAGCCTAGGTAATTTACGCTTAAGAGAGTTATTGGTCATACCAATACCGGTAATCTGTGAATAGATTATCAGGATAAGTACTATCACAAATATAACATTAGCTATATCGCGAAATTTAGCCCATGTTGATTGCGACTGTGTTATTAGATTAGTATTAACACTTAAGAAATTCGAAGCCAGAAAAGAATAGGATTCGTCGGCAATCTTTGCCATAAAGGTCATAGCAGGGCACACGAGCCAACCAATACCCTGTATACCACACGTTGGCTTATCGCCCGCCGTAGGTGTATCAGTGGTATCGCCCGATGGCGTACTCGCAAGTGCAGTGCCAAAACCGTAGATACATGCAGCATTCTCATCTGCGGCAGTATACTTTTTACAGTAATCAGGGGTCGTTTTATTAGCAAGCCCATCGTTGCAAGCAGTAAGGAGTTTACTGTACTGATCTTTCTTGTCGCCGTTAGCGTGGAAAGCACCATCAACCTGAAGAGTCGCGTACTGCTCACACGTACCTGGGTTTCCAGGGGAACCTGGCTGGTTAGCGCTTACCCACTTGGCATAGGCGTTAGCGTTTTGGTTTGCAACACCAGCAAGTTCACTACATTTATCTGAGACATAAGCAGTTCCACCACCTATATCATTTCTAAAGGACCAACTCGTCCCCTTATTGCCATTAAACTTATAAAGTACTGCCGTAGCCACACCATCTGGACCTACGACTGTAATGGTTGCATCGGCCTGCGCCTTCTGGTCAGCGCTAGCTGTCGATCCAAGAGCAATTGGTGAAGCCTTGCATGCCTTATCACTCATAATAACGCTCATGGCCATTACGTAGAATTGCTCAGCACTATACTCCTTACCGAACTGAGTTCCTTTGTAGACTTTGTCTATATTGTTAAGGAGATCCTGCTTGCCTTTGCCTTTATATTCCATGTTTCCCGTGCCGTTAACACAGTCGCTACCATTTTGACGAAAAATAGCTAGCCCGCAAGCAGCTTGAATGTTGCCACTCGTAAATCCAAGGTCTTGCAAGGATGCGCCTGCATTAACTTTATCGCAACCTGTCCCATTATCACCATTGTTATAGTCGGACCATTGACGCACCGACGTATAGCCTGAGAACCAACTACCACTTGCGATGACCTTTGGATCAATATCAGAACCGTAATTACTATCTCTAACGGAAGCCCCCTCTTGGTAGCCCAAGCACATAGCAATTGAGTTACGCTCGGTACTTTTTTTAGCGGCATCAAGCACGGCAGGAGCAAAATACGGAGCAGGGGTGCCATCGGCGGCAGCGATTTGTGGGTAGACAGCCATCAAAGCAGACGCTGGTAAGATCACCGCCATTATAAGAAGTAGCACCCGCCTATACATACTACATATTAAAGCGTATGCGGTAACAAAAAGCTAGTGCTATATAAAAACACCACTCGAGAAACGAATGGTGTTCTTATATACATATATTATGCTAACTATTTAGTAGAGTTTGGCATGAGCACACCGATGCCAATACCATCAGGACTTGCGGTCGTCTCAGACTCAACCCAAGTAAACCGTGAACGCCCGTCCTTATCCTTAAATACAACATCGTGGTATGCCGCAGCCCCAGCACCATCACTATTAACACCATCCTCCATCGACTGGGTATCAGGATTGTAAATCTGAAACCCAAGAGTCACATTTGAAGGGCCGCCTGCTTGATCTACAAAGTAATGACGATTAGTACCAGCATCTGGAACACCAAGATACTTAAGAGTATCAGTTTTAGTCTCACTCATAGCACGAAGACCATTGATACGTTCAGTGAGATGGCCCCATTCATTTACGTCGTAAGCAGGACCGCTAGCGTTAGCGACGCCTTCACTACCATGATAAAGAGAACCACCCATAATTTTTTTTGCATCTTCAAGCAATTTAGGATCGCCTGTACTCGCCATTGCGCCTGCAATAGCACGCTCGAACTGCACCATAAAGTACGGCTGGCCATTATTTGAAGCAGTCACGTCTTCTGGAGTAGAACTAAGCGTCCAATAATATAAATCTTGTGCAGCATTAACTTTTCCATTCGCATCAGCTACACCTTTAGGTATGTAACTCTCTGCGGTACTAAGTATTTCACCCATTGATTTACCGTAGTTACCAGGTTGTACGACAGTCTTAACACCATCAAGATATTCTTTACTATGCGCATCAGATAAAACAAGCGCTACCATAGCGCGCTCTTCTAGAGGGAGTTTTTCAAAATCCATAAAACTTAGTTGTGCATTTTTCTCAACATCCGTCTGGCCAAGCTCACTTAACTCGTTGTATACTGTTGAGTTGGTAAGTACAGTTTCGCCCATTTCAAAAGACTTGGTCTTCTCTGGTGAAGTGCTTGCTGATTCGCTTGGCGCTGGGCTACTTTCACTTGAACCTGGAGTAGCCGACGCCGAAGCAGCGGGGCGATCGGGACCGTGACCTGCAGCCACTGTCTCGCTAGCGCAACCTGCAATTGCCGCTGTACCAAGAGCAACAACTGCGGCAAGACTGCCCAATCGCTCCCATGGCTTTAATTTGTTGTGGCCTCGATTCATTCGTTCAGCCATAAGTATTGGTTCTCCTTTGCAGTGAATAAAAACTGCGTTTAAGTTTAACCGTAATGGACAGTTCTGTTATAGCAAATTTTAGCCTAATTGTCAATACCACCCTTGTCACAAGACACGCGTCAAGCACAGATAGGTAGCTACTAGTCAACCATTGCCTTAACGTACTGTGCGAGCAAGTATACACCTTATCATCTCTTAAAGCTAGTCTAATGTTGTAGTACTGGGCTAATCTGGCCTTTACTGGAGCAAAACAGCCGTTATTTCCACTGAGCTAATGCTATACTTAATATAGTATGGCAGTCTATAAGGTGGCGCAGGATGTTGAGGCGGATGATAAGATTCTTGGCCCCTTTAGCTTGCGCCAATTTATCTATTTAATTATTGTTGCGATTTCAATCGCTTTAGCCTGGGGACTCGGTCAACTCTTTATCGGGCTCGCAATTATTCCATTGCCACTCATTCTATTCTTTGGTGCCCTTGCACTACCGCTACGCAAAGACCAGCCAATGGAGGTATATTTAGGTGCATTGATATCATATTATCTAAAGCCGCATCGTCGTACCTGGGAGCCCGATGGCATTGAGTCACTCATTGAGATTACCGCTCCAAAAGTAATAGAAGTTCAACGAACCAAGGATATTACTGAAACTGAAGCCGAGAGACGATTATCGTATCTCGTTGATATTGCCGATACTCAAGGGTGGGCAGTACGCCATACAGCACAACCAGCTAATAACTCGATGATCTCTGATGCATATTTTGAAGCCCAGCAGACAGAGGATGTGTTGGATGTAAATGGCGGGGTTTCACAATCACTCGGTGCGATGATCAATCAAGCAGATGAACGCCGCAAGCAATCAATGATGGCGCGCATGCAGCAGCAGGTGGCACAAACGCCAGTTTCACAGCAACCACAGCCACAACTTCAATCTGTGTATGTGCCGCCAGTCACCGATCCATATGCTTCATTGGCGCAGCGAACTCCAGCCCCGCAACCCGCACAGCCACAATACAATGACCCAAGCGTTCAATTCAACCCATACCCAAACGCAATCCATCAATCGGTGATCCAGCCACTTGAACAAGAGTCCCAATTGCCAGCCCAACCCGTAGTTCAGAACAACCCAGCACCGTCGCCCCCTACACAATCACAGTCTGCAGCCGATGTGGCTCCAACTACTAGCGAAAAGGCCATCTCACCTGATATAATCAATCTTGCAAGTAACACTGATTTATCTATCGAAACGATCCAGCGTGAGGCTAATCGAATTCAGCATAAGGCTGACGAGGATAGCAGTGAGGTGTTCATTTCACTTCACTAGGTCGCAGTAGAGGTAATAATGGGAGGGAATGTGCCGCCAAACGCGCCAGGTGCAAATCAGATGCCACAGCAACCGATGCAACAAGCACCGGGATCTTTTAACGCAACCCCTCTGCCCGAACAGCAATTTACACCACCACAGCAACCGATGATGCAGCAAATACCACAGCAACAGTCTGCACAAGCCCCTCAAACCGAACAACCCATAAAAAAGAGGGCGACAACCACTCAGAATTCACTATTACTATCTGAGCTTCGTGACAGTATGGTGATTATGGCCGATGGCAGTTTTAGGGCGGTTATTGCATGTAAATCGATTAACTTCGACCTTATGAGTTCTCGCGAGCGTGAAGGCGTCGAATTCAGCTACCAAAACTTTCTCAACGCATTGTATTTCCCGATCCAAATCTTCATTCGCTCGCAACGCGTTGATATTGGACCGTACCTCGATAAACTCGAGGATATTCGTCGTAATAATGACAACATGCTCCTTAATGTCTTGATGGATGATTATATTAACTTCATCGATGCGCTTGCTCAAGAAGCAAACATTATGGATAAAAGCTTCTTTATTGTTGTCCCATACTTCCCAGCAGGGGACATGTCAAGTGTAGTCGAACAAGGCAAAGGTCTTTTCGGCAAAGTATTTGGTGGCACAAGAACTAATAATACGATAACTAAAATTGACAAAGTCACGTATGAAAAAGCTAAGGATGAGATCAAAAACCGTGTCGATGCTGTATTAAGCGGGCTGCTGCAAGTGGGCGTACAATCCACGCAGCTTAACACCAAGCAGCTTGGTGAGCTATATTACAATGTCTACAACCCTGACACGGCAGTACGTGAGCCGTTAACAGACTTCAATAATGTAACGTCAACCTATGTCCGCAAAGCGCCATCACCAAATCAATCGCGATCACCTATGCAACCCGGAGGGCAACTGTAGTGGCTAAGAAAAAACTAGATCCAGTCGACATTGCCGCCCAGCAACGTGCGCGTGAGCAAGCAGAGGTGGAACAAGCCTTCCTGAAGGGAATGACCACACTACGCGACCTAATTGCACCAAGTAGTCTCGAGATTCACTCAAGTCACTTCCGTATTGGCACCAAGTACGGCCGTACGATGTACATTTATGGCTATCCGCGCGAACTATACACCGGATGGCTATCTGGGCTCATTAATATCGATCAAGTAATCGATATTAGCATGTTTGTCTACCCAGTTGAAACCGAAGTTGTACTTAATAACCTCCGCAAGAAGGTGACGCAACTCGAAGCCGATATGTCAATAAATTCTGAAAAGGGACGTACCCGCGACCCAGCAAAAGAGGCCGCGTTGCAAGATGCCGAAGAGCTTCGTGACCAGCTACAAGTTGGGTCTGAGCGTTTCTTCCGTTATGGCCTGTATGTAACAATGTATGCTGACAGTCTTGAAGAGCTCGGCTTCGTGCAACACGCGCTTGAGACACTCTTTGGACAGCAACTAGTGTATACAAAGACTGCTTCGAGTCAACAAGAGCAAGGGCTTAATAGTACCATTCCGCAAATGGCCGATCAGTTGCAAATTCGCCGCAATATGAACACTGGTGCAATTAGCACAAGTTTCCCGTTCACAAGTGCCGACCTCACTCAAGAAAAAGGCGTGCTCTACGGTATTAATATGCATAATAATGGCCTTGTAATCTTCGACCGCTACAGCCTAGAGAACGCCAATATGGTGGTATTTGCAAAGTCTGGTGCCGGTAAATCGTTTACCGTGAAGCTCGAAGCACTGCGTAGTATGATGCTCGGTGCAGATATATTAATTATTGACCCTGAAAATGAATATCAAAAGCTTTCTGATGCGGTAGGCGGGAGCTATATTCGCCTTAGTCTTAGTAGTGATACACGCATCAATCCATTCGATTTACCGCGCGTTATTGATAGCGATGAAGCTGATGATGCTCTGCGCGCTAACCTTGTGACACTTCACGGCTTGTTACGCTTAATGCTGGGTGGTTCACAAATGGCAGCAAACGGACAGATAATGGCCGGTCTTACACCTGCTGAAGAAGCCGATCTTGACCAAGGCCTTATCGACACATACGCACGTGTTGGTATTACCAGCGACCCGCTTACACATAACTCTATCCCACCAACAATTAGCGATTTATATGACACACTCCTCCATATGGGCGGCACTGGGCCACAACTTGCACAACGTCTTCGCAAGTACACAAGCGGCACCTTTGCCGGCATCTTTAGTCAACAAAGTAACATTGATATCAACAACAACATGGTGGTGTTCAATATCCGCGACCTTGAGGATGAACTCCGCCCGGTAGCAATGTACATTGTCCTAAGCCACATCTGGAATATTACCCGCACCGTTCAACGCAAACGTATGCTCATCGTTGATGAGGCATGGCAACTAATGAAGTATGACGATTCTGCAAACTTCCTCTTTAGTCTTGCAAAACGCGCCCGTAAATACTTCCTTGGGCTCACTACGATCACTCAGGATGTAGAAGACTTTATGGGCAGCAAAATGGGACGTGCAATCGTTGCAAACTCTAGTATGCAGCTGCTACTAAAACAATCTTCAAGTGCTGTCGATGTGCTGTCGGATGTATTCAAACTTACTGAAGAAGAGCGTAAACGTCTTGCCAACTTCCCAGTGGGACAGGGGTTGTTCTTTGCTGGGCAGAATCATGTGCATATTCAAATCATTGCAAGTGATACCGAAACAGGGCTTATCACTACAAATCCACAGGCCCTACTGCAAAATGGGCAGGGTCAGAATAGTGGACAAGGGAATGCATAGAACCACGAAAGTATACATGAGATATGGCGACTGACGATCCAAATTCAAAAGACCTAAACCCAGGTGAGCAACATTGGAAGAATAGATTCGACTCAGCGGGTACGCTGAGTCGAATGGAAAATTCCGGCTCTAACAACGGTGCGACTACTGAAACGAACGAACAAACTAACACATCGGATGACTTAGGCGATGACGTGCGTGATCGTGAAAGTACTGGAAGTGAATGGGAAAATAATGTCACAGGTAAACAGTCGCCGCAAAATCAAGGTGGTCTAAAAGGGTTTGGACAAAAAGCAAAGGGACTCCTCAAGAAAAAGGGTGCGACCGCCGCAATTATTGCGTTGTTGGGTGGGGGCGCAGCTGTCCCATTCCTCGCCGCCGCAGAATTACCATTTAGTATGATTGGCAACCAAGACAGCAAGAGTATGATGCGCGGTTTAGGACAATACGACAGTGATTATACCGGTTTCCGTATCTTTACGAATAAAGATAGTGTGTCATCATCAGCCAATAAGATCAGGGGTCTACGCGATACCGAAATCGAACAGCTAAAGGCAAACGGCGTTGATCTTGAGGGTGCTAAATACAACTCAGTTACAAAGAAGACAACTTTTACGAGTATAAAATTCGAGGGGCAGACATATCATGCAGGCACCGAATTCAAAAATGCTATGCGGTCAAATGCCGCGTTTCGTAACTCTATGCTGTTTACAAGAGGTTCGTACTGGAAATCATCAAAAAGTGCGTTTGCCGCCAAAGTAAAAAGCTTATACAAGATAGATCCAAATCCAGATATATCAGGGAAAGACGATAAAGAGAAATCTCAAAAACTGATGACTGAATCGATCGAAGGAACGGACAGTCATACTTCAGGGTCAGGGACAAACGAACAGAAAGATAAAAACGGGATTGATCCAAACGCAAGCGAGAAGGAAGAGGCCACAAAACTTGCAGGTGATCTTCAAGGAAAAATTACAGACGAGCAGGCCGCAATTGCAAAA
>DATIIX010000046.1:0-5229 GCA_035479175.1 Saccharimonadales bacterium (SeqCode)
AGGGGTAATTATACCATAGGCATACCCATTGTCTCGAGCTTCGCCTGATGGCATTATCTAGTTTGTTGGCGAAACGATGCCACCACCGAGACATTCCTCGCCACGATACACGACGACAGATTGGCCGGGGGTGATTGCGCGTTCTGGTCGTTCAAGTTGCAGCCTATCGCCGTCCAGCCGAGCTGAGATTAGCTGACCGCGATGACGAATGCGCGCCTCAATCTCGCCATTTGGCGCATCGGTAATCCAGTGGACATTTGTAAGTGTAATCTCGTTACGTACAAGCTCGGTATCTTGCAGGTTGCGTGAAACGTAGATCTCGTTTTTGTCCATATCTTTGCCGACGACGTAATACGGCAAACCACCGCCAAGATCAAGACCGTGGCGCTGACCAATTGTGTAGTAGATTGCACCATCATGATTGCCGACTTTTTTAACCGTTTCTTTTTCGATAATATCGCCAGGACGAGTTGTGACATATTGACTTAAGAATTCACGCATACCAACATTCCCCACGAAACAGACACCCATGCTTTCTTTTTTCTGTGCTGTCCAGAGATTCCGCTGCTCGGCCATTTCACGGACTTCTTGCTTGAGATAATCACCTAGTGGGAATAGCGTCTTTGAGAGCGCCTCTGTGGTAACGCGATACAAAAAGTATGTCTGGTCTTTACCTTCGTCTTTAGCTCGGTACAATTTACCCTCTTTTACACGGGCATAGTGACCTGTTGCGATCATATCCGCGCCATCCTCAAGCGCAGTCTCAAGGAAAAGTTTGAACTTAATCTCTTGATTGCACATAATATCTGGGTTTGGCGTACGACCATGCTTGTACTCATCAATCATATAGTCAACAACTTTGTGACGGTATTCGTTCTCGAAATCGAAAACCTTAAAGTCAATGCCAAGTTGCACCGCAACTCGCTTTGCATCGGCCAAATCTTCAGCCCAAGGGCACTTCATGCCCGGCAAATCTTGGCTCCAGTTTTTCATATACACACCTGTTACTTCGTGGCCTTGCTCGACAAGCAGCGCCGCTGTAACACTGCTATCAACCCCACCACTCATTCCAACATATACACGTGTCATTGCCTGGTGGCTCCTCCAGTTGCGAGTATCAATGAGTTTACAGTTTCAGGGATGGCAAGCGCCCAACCTGTTGGCGTTGACCACCACATTGGACCCCATTGGTTATCTGCGGCGACAGGATGGCCACGTAACGTGACGCCAGTTGCGCGCCTATCGAATTCAAGCATCGCACGCCGCTCGTGATACGCGCTCGTTACTAGAATTGCCGAGGTAATATTGCTTTCTTTGAAAATATTCGACGTTTCGGTCGCATTTTGCGCTGTTGTTTCGCTTGTTTCATCTATGATAATACTATTTGGATCAACACCTGCTGCGATTGCCTGCTCTTCCATCACTCTAGCATTGCTTGGACCGGATTTATCAGCAGCGGCGCCAGAGAAAATTAGGAGGTTGCCCCAACCGTTCTTATACAGTTTAATCGCTTCATTTGTGCGCGCCGCAGTATCACCACCACTAATTGCTACGATTGCATCAGCCGCTTCGCAGCCCTTCTTCGATGATGGTGCTGCGTCGCAGTGTTTGAGATCATCAACACTGAGATATGAGCTAATTGTCCATACAATTCCAAAGAATATCACCAAGACCACTACGATAATCTTTATGAATTTCATTTGCCTATCCGCTTTGCCTCACCCTCAATTACTGCTTTTAGTATAGCAGCAGCACGAGTGATCTTCGATTCGTCAGTCAAGCGACCTAAGGTAATGCGCAGACTACCGTCCGCAATCTCTGGCGCAAGATTAATGGCTGTTAAAACATGGCTTTGAGTCCCCTTATTTGCCGCACATGCACTGCCAGTTGCAACAAGTACGCCTTGCATTTCGAGCAAAAAGATCAACCGCTCGGCATCAAGCCCAGGAAATGAAATATGTAAGTGGCCCGGTAATCGCTTTTTGCGCACACCAGTAAGGACTGCGCTAGGAAACGCCATAGTAAGTTCAGACTCCAGACTATCGCGCAGTTTTGCAAGTCGATTTGCTTCGCCACGAGCATGCTGCGTGGCAAGTTCAATTGCCGTCGCGAAGCCGATTGTACCTGCGACGTTCTCAGTACCACTGCGTATGCCGCGCTCTTGGCCGCCTCCACGAACCAGCGGACGCAAGCGCACAAATCGATCCGTCCACAGACAACCGACTTGCTTTGGGCCGTAAATTTTCCCCGCGTTGAGCGTTAGTGCGTCAACACCAAGACGTGCTACATGTACATCAATCTGGCCAAGTCCCTGAGAGGCATCACTATGGAAATAGATAGGTGTCAAATCACCAGCAAGAGCACGTCGCTGACGCTCCGCCCGCACTACTTCGGCAATATCACGGAGCGGTTGAACGGTACCAAGCTCGTTATTGGCAAGATGAATACTTACGAGCTGAGTTTCAGGGCGAATGGCCATTGCGACATCACTTGCCGCAATTCGACCTTTTTCATCTGGCATAACAAACGTATGGTCATGCATTTTTGCTGCTTCAAGTACCGCCCGGTGCTCAATTGCGCTTGTTACGACATGCCCGTCAACACTACCAAATATGATATTAATAGATTCTGTGGCTCCGGCCGTCATCACTAAATCATCAGCTTTCCCACCAATGCATACGGCGATACGTGATTTTGCTTGCTCGTAATCACGACGAACCTGAATCGCCGGTGCGTATGGGCTTGATGGATTAAAAAAGAGTTCACTAAAGTACGGCTGCATGGCTTCAAGCACCCGAGCGTCCAGCGGCGTGCCCGCTGCGTGGTCAAGATAGATTAGATTATCGTTCACTGTAACTATTGTACCAGGCTCTCACCAGTTGCAGGGTCACGCGAATAGACTTCACGGGCAACTTGCTCATAATACATACGAATCGCAATACCAAAGTTCTGCAATTCTTCGCCATCGATATAGGCATAACGAGCGCCCTCTTGCACCTTTAACACACCATGTTCATTAATTTCGTATCGCACTGTGCTCGTGGTGAGTTTACGCTTTTCATCAAGCCATTCTTCATGCCAAATCCAGGTGCGTTCATCAAGACAGAAGAACTCACGACGGTGGCCCTTGGGAATTGGGCCAAATAGTTTTGCCCCCACTTCGCTTTCAAGTGTGAGAAGTTCGCGCTCTGTGAGCTTTTTTAGTGCACGCTTTTTTGGCATTTTTAGCCAATTAACAGAGCTACTATTGTCGTCTCCGATAAGAAGAGCTACAACTTTTTTGAGGACGCTCATATCTAATCCTTATGCGGCGTGCGTAACATCGCCCTTGTTAAGATCTTGCGTACTAGCAATAGCTTCACCCACAGTTGGCGTGCCCTCGCCCCTTTCGATATCTCGCATGCGAATCACCCGTTGACCACAGGCGACGAGATGGGCTGTGTCGCGCGGATTAAAGCTTACTTCAGGTGACGGTGCAATGATTTCGGTCGCAGCAATCGTTGATTCGCCAAGTAGGCCTTCGATACGACGGCGATCCACATCTGCTGGATCGGCTTCATGTGCATCAAGGGCGCTTTCCATAGCCTGCTGGTAGGCAAGTTCGACTTCGGTCAGAGGTGCTTCGGGGCTATGGACAACAACAGCCTCTTGTGAGGCTGGAACGTGATACATACTCGTATTTTGCTGTTCTGCCATTACTGTATCCCAAAAACTCTCTGAGCGTTTGTGGTGGTAGCTCGTATAACGTCATCTGGTGAAACTGATTTCAGCTCTGCTTGATGCCTTGCGACGAGTGTCACATACGCTGGTAAATTCATTTTACCACGAAATGGCGTAGGAGTCAAGAATGGTGCGTCCGTCTCTAAGAGAACATTCTCAAGTGCCACATCTGTAAAAAGCCGTTTCTGTAAGGGTTCCTTCGTGAAGGTACTGATGCCGTTTACGCCAATTAATAGACCACGTTTAATTGCTTCGTCAAGATTTGTCTGATTATCGGTAAAACTATGTAGCACACCCCTTGTGCCAGGAAACTCATCAAAAATCGGCCAAAAATCTTCAAACGCCTCGCGCACATGAAAGCTTACTGGCAGGTTAAAGTCCTGCGCGATTTGCAACTGCTCGCAGAGCGCACGAATCTGTGTCTCACGGTCGCTATGGCTATAAAAGTAATCGAGCCCAATTTCACCAATACCGATAATCTGCTCGCGGTTCGCTTCAACAAGTGCACGGATTTCACTAGTATCGTTATCTTTTGTATCGTGCGGGTGAATCCCAATAATTGGATAGCAGGCCGCGTGGGTACCGCAAAATTCTATGGCCTCACGCGAGGACCGTATGTTCGTGCTGACGCATATCATCATTACGCCTGCTTCGCGGGACTCGCGGTAGACCTCTTCTCTATTTTCTAAATAGAATTCACTGTCGTGAATGTGGCAATGTGTGTCGATGATCATATTTATTCTGCCTTTGGTGCTCGTGGATCTTGGGTGTGAAGATAGATCTTCGGGAAGAGTGGCTCGAGAGTATTTGGTACGACACCACTATTGAATATCTGATGGATCTTTTCTGCGGTTGACGGCATAAACGGTGTAATGAAGTCGGCAATCTGAGACAATGTGCTTGCAGAATGGGCAAGCACTTCAGCTAGATGAGATTCAGCATCTGGATCTTTACCGAGCTGCTTTGCAATTATCCAAGGTTTCACATTTTCAAGGTACTGATTCAGCGCGCGAACCGTGTTCCAGGCGATGTCGAGGGCTTTATTGAATTCAAATTCAGCCATCGCCTCGCGGTATGGCCCCATATCGTGCTCGGCTTTTGGCATGTCGCCAATAACACCTGCCTGATAGCGCTGAATCATCGAGGCAACACGTTGTACGAGATTGCCAAGATCGTTACCGAGCTCGTTATTATATGAGTTCTCGAATTTCTCCCAGGTAAAGTCACCGTCTTCCTGCGTCGGTACGTGGCGGCTGAAGTAATAGCGGAATGCATCAGTGCCATAGGAGTTGATTACTTCCATCGGACCGACACCATTGCCGAGACTCTTGCTCATCTTGGCGCCACCGACTGTTACAAACCCATGTACGAGGAGTACCTTTGGCAATGAAATGCCTAAGCCAAGTAACATTGCGGGCCAGATACCAGCATGGAAGCGCAGGATATCTTTACCAACTACTTGTACGTCAGCCGGCCAGTATTCTTGCCATTCTTCTGGTCGGTCCGGGT
>DATIIX010000047.1:0-3124 GCA_035479175.1 Saccharimonadales bacterium (SeqCode)
GGCAATCGCCTTTGCAGCACAAGCTGTTAACTGGGCAGACGTCTTCTTCACCGCTCCTGGTGTTATTCTACTCGTGCTTAGTGGTCTGCAGATGGCCCTATACTGTGATGAATGTACACAGGGGTTCGCAACGCGTTGGCTTGATGTCGCTCTTGGGCTATTTTCTATCTCTGGCGTTCTATGGACCTTCTTATTGATCTATCAAAACCGATTACTTCGCGAACTTGAGGAAGGCTCAAAGGAATTCTACAAAACCTTGCATAGATGGTATATCGTGGGTGCTGCGAATACAATTATCCCCATCATTATCCTAGCTATAATGACTGTTAAGCCAAGCTTCTAGTAGTTGTTGTTTCCAGCCTTGAGGCATACCCAACGGCGCTCTCGACTCATCCGCATTATCCCCGTTCTCGTCAATCAGGAACCAAACTCTTGTTCTGGTTGGCTCGTGCTACTATGAATACATACACATGAAAAAAGTCGCAAAGTTAGTCATTATTGATAAGGATAAAAAGTATCTATTACTATATCGGAATGATCATCCGGTATTTGGTAATGACCCAGATTTGCCTGGTGGTACGCTCGAGGGCCTTGAATCTACACTCGAGACGATGATCCGTGAAGTGCAAGAAGAAGTGGGTATTCTTGTCGATAAAGATGCAGTCGAAGAGATATATTCTGGTGTGGAATACTCTGCACACGGTACATCCTACTCATTGTTTATTACTCAATTAATTGATCGACCTACAGTAAATATAAGTTGGGAACACGCATCATATGATTGGCAAGGGCGAGCCAGTTTCTTAGCAAAAGCACGAGGAGCTAGTGACACTTACATGCATATGGTCGGCGAGACATTGACGAAAATGGGGCTGTAATGCAGCATCAACTACAACTTGCAGCAGAACCATTTGCAGCAATTACGAGTGATAAGAAGACAATTGAATCGAGATCGCTCGATGCAAAGCGTCAAGATTATAGTTGGCAATGAAATCATATTTACGAATCGTGAAGATACCAGTCAAACAATACGGGTAAAAGTGACTAGGTTACTTCACGGCAAAACGTTTCATGATTTATTTGTCCATAATGGCCCCGAAAGGTTCGGTGGCAAAGGTGTGGAATGGCTCGATAGCCAGATCCAAGAATTATATAGCGAAGCTGACCAACGTAGAAATGGTGTTGTTGGTATTGAGTTCGAGATTGTTTAATATATCCTAACATGTTCAGACTAACATTGTTGTGCAGGGCATAAGTGCTACAATGAGAGGTAATAACGAGCGGAGGGGCAATGGGTAAGTTCTTACGATCGGCCGCGGGTGGCGCGTATCGACATAAATGGCTGGTGATTGCTGGCTGGATAATCATACTAATTACATTAGGCATGCTTGCAAAGCATTTTTATAAACAGCCAAGTAGTGCAATTAGTATCCCCGGAACCTCTGCGCAAAAAGCGCTTGATCGATTTGGCGAGCTGTTCCCAAGTGCCGGTAAGGGAAGTGGTCGGGTGGTATTTGAGGCGAAAAATGGTGAGACAATTACACAGCATAAAACAGGGATAGAGGCTGCAATTACAAAGATCAGTAAGGTTGAGGGAGTTCGCCAAGTTACCGATCCATTTGCTGTTACTGGCTCAATATCAAGTGATAACACGGTCGCATATGCTACGGTGGGTCTAACTGAAGAAGCCGCTGCAGTCAGTGAAAAGACCATCACGGATATCTCGAAAGTCGGTGACGACGCACAGTCAAAGAACTTTGCTATGTACCGTGGTGGCGACATCATTAGTCGTGTGCCCAGTGATATTTTAGGGCCAGGTGAAATCACAGGTGTAGTATTGGCACTTATCGTACTGCTTATTATGCTCGGGTCATTAGTAGCGGCTGGACTACCGATCATTGTTGCAATCGTAACGATTGTAAGCGGCGCAGCCGGGCTGTTCGCACTGAGCAAAACAGTGAATATTACCTCAACGACACCAGTACTAGCGGTGATGCTTGGCTTAGCTGTCGGTATCGACTACTCCCTCTTTATCGTGAATAAATACCGACATTATTTGCTTGCCGGCTATGATTACGAAGCGGCCACAAGCAGGGCGCTCGCTACTGCGGGCAAAGCGGTATTATTTGCAGCGACTACCGTAGTAATTGCACTATCAGCGCTGAGTGTTGTGGGCATTCCATTTATGACAAGTATGGGTCTCGCGGCTGCTGGTACAGTTGCAATTGCAGCGCTTGTCGCAGTAACGTTGTTGCCTGCACTATTCGGCGTTGTAGGGTCACGCATCTTTTCACGCTCAATTAGGCGCAAAATTATTGCCGCACAAAAACGGGGCCCACACGAGTCACACCGAGCTGCTCGTGGTGTACTGTGGCGTAAAATAGCAGCCATACTAACCAATCATCCGCTCATGGTAGTATTTATCGGCGTAGTTGTAGCGGGTGTAATTGCCCTTCCAATTCGTTCGCTAAATCTCGGCCTCCCTACTGATGAGTTCGCAGCCGGTAACACATCACAGCGTCATGCATATGATGCACTTAAGCATGGCTTTGGTGTTGGATTTAACGCGCCACTCATTGTCATTGCCGAAAATATACCAACCGTGACGGGTACTGATCGCCAAGCGGCTCGCGACCAACTTACGGCAGTATACAATCAACGTATTAGCGAGGCCACCACTACGCAAACGCTCACATTCCAGAGGCAAATGGCCGAGGCTAAGACCTACGCAGAGAGGTTGCAGGTTCAAAAAGATATTGCAACTGCACAGGCTGCTGGTTTGCAGCAAAAACACCAAGCCCAGCAGCAACTAGAAGCGCAAATAGAGCAGTATGCAGTGCGCTATGAGCTTGCAAAAATCGCAAACAATATCGCTCGGCGAAGTGATGTGCAATCGGCGACGCCAGCGCTCGTGACGGCCGACACGACCAAGGGGATGATCCAGGTAATTCCAAAATCTGGACCTTCAGATCAAGCAACTAAGAAATTGATCGGCGATTTACGTAATAATAACACAGCAGCAAGCCTAGCAGGTACTACTACAATACTTGGTGTAACAGGCTCAGCAGCGCTACAAATGGACATCAACGACAAGCTCGCAGGCGTCCTGCCAACATACTTAGGA
>DATIIX010000048.1:0-3195 GCA_035479175.1 Saccharimonadales bacterium (SeqCode)
ATCCTGGCCAGACCCAAGCAAATTGGTCTTCCACGAAAGCGGGTCCGCCGCACTCGCCGGCATTGGAGCGGAGAAAGCCATTCTGTCTGGCGTACGCGCTATTAAACGTGGCTACGTTCCTAAGACTGGCGAATTTATTGAACATCCGGTTTTCAGTGGCGGTGATCGGAGGGTAGAAGATCGCGCGTCAGGCACCATATGGGCAGCATTTGGCATGTCTGGCTCGTACACCTGCATTCGTTGGTTTGACGAATACCCGGTTGCGTTCGGCATTTCTCAAGAGGATCTCATAGAGTACCGTAGGCAGCAAGGCCATAAAATCCCAGAGCTTTTCGAAACCGGTGAAGGTATCATGGCTGGCCCGGAAATACCGCTGGCACTAGCAAGAGTTATCTATGTGCCGAAACAAGCAATCTTGGGCGCAAAAACCTGGGTAGCCGAAAATTGCACACCTGGTACTCGAGCGATATCACTCGAGGCGGCACAGATGTATGGCACTGTCACATCCAAGATGTCCGAGCTACTTGCCCAGGACCCGGTAATTATTCGTTAATATCCGTTCGACCTAGCAAGTCAAACAATCCAAGGTTTTAATTCATCGACATGTTGTGGGTTAACGAAAAGATTAAGCGTTCTTTGCCTGGGCGTCCTCTCTACGTAGCCGCCGTCTTGAAAGAATGAGTAGCGCAACAACAAGTCCATCGCTAAACACTACGTACATAGGATATAGGGCGATATCTAAACGTAGTGTCGTTAGTGCAAAAAGGTTCAGACAGGCGGCTAGCAGCCCGAGAATCCACGATAGAGTACTTTCCGTTTCCGGGTGGATATATGCTTTCTTAAAAAGAGGCACATAGCCCAAAAATTCTGATGTAATGCTTGCGTATAGCGCTATAGCGGGATTGTCTGTGACTACCCAGGCGAGGACACCGATGAGCGCTCCGCTCAAGCAAATAATATCCAGCCTGCTAAGTCCTCCCATGCCATATTTGAACGACAGAACAAATATAAATAGCTGCAGTATGGCATACACCAATGCAATCCAGATAGTTTGCCTAGCTCCTGATGCAAAATAACTAAATAACGTGACAAGGCTTATGATGGACCAAATTGCAAAAGTAGACCGCTGAGGTTTAGTTTTACCTCTGAAAATGCTGATAGCATAAGGGATAAAGGCGACAAACGCGAGCACCCCGGCAATAACCCCAATGACCGATTGAAACATGTCCTTATGATAAGAGATGCTGCGTCGCAAAGCCAGATATGGCTATAAACCAGACGTTGCAGCCGCAAGTTCGTACGCATTGGCCGCGCGTACCCACAATGCTTGCATACTTCCCTGGGTTTGCACTGGGCAACCACGCTGTGGCGTACTGATTGTAACGGTGTGCTTAGGCAAGCGTCGAAAGATAATTTGTTCTTCGCCCCGCGGCAAATCTATTTCAACCATCATGCCTTGATTCGTTTCTGTATCGATCCCTGGGCGGGCGTACGTTTTCATCCGGAAACGCCCCGGCTGGACAATAATAGGCTGGTTATCAGGATCGTCTAACGGCGCCATGACATTCCGCATATCGTTACCGTTGGTTAGTTCTCGCACTCCGCGCCTCCCACTGCAAATTTTATGCAGCAACCCAATATTTGTATAGGGGTCGCCTGTTCTGCCGCCGCTTTCGCGGTCGTCGTGCAGCACGGCAATAGGTGAGGCAAGATGATAGCTACGGCGCAGCACATCAAACAGTCGTCCTTCTTGCACGAACGACATCCCGTTATAGTCTGCATAGAGCGCCGCGCCGCGCATAATGACCATGATGCGCGAAGCGCCATTTTCACCGAGGCGCTGCGCCCGTCGAATGACGGACTCCTCCAGTTCTTCGGGCGTAGAGATGGCTCGCACGGCATCGGTGATTTCGTCTTTGGTCGGGTCTCCGCCGAGCTGGAGGTCACCTTTGCTCCAAAATGCATGCAATCGATGTTCAAAGATAGTCTGGAGAACTGCAGGTCGTTTTAGCACCTCCTGCGTAGCACTTACTGCTACGCCACCGCATGCTACTGCGAATCTATGCATACGCTCTGCTCCATCCAGGCCAGATTCGAGGTCGAGTGCATCGAGTCCCCCATGGAATTGCGGCTCTCCCGCTATGCTGCCAAAAGGATTATTGAATACGTCGTAGAGCCTATCCTTGGAGGTAGAAGCGTCCGCGTCCACAGATGTCGCCGGACGTATAAGCGTTGGAGTGGCCATACCGTACATTCTAGAACAATCTTTGTAATTATATGCATCATTTTTAAGAAGTAGTGACTTACTTTTGGAACAGGGCGTCGGGGCAATAGAGATTTACTAGATTCGCCGACAAATTACTCAGAAAAGCTATAATGGGCAATATGATGCACAGCAATGAGATAAAGATCGAAGCCGATCTTGTGCGAGAACTACTAAAAGTACAGTTTCCGAAGTGGGCCGATTTACCACTTTCTCCCATCACGCCCTCCGGAACGGACAACGCTATGTTCAAGCTTGGCGACGCCCTGGCCGTGCGTTTACCGCGCACTGAACATGCTGCCCAAAATATAGAAAAAGAGTGCCGCTGGTTGCCGAAGTTAGCGCCACATTTACCCTTGCCGATTCCCGCACCGGTAGCCCAAGGTAAGCCCCACGAGAAGTATCCTTTACCCTGGGCCATTTGCCATTTATTGGTCGGGGAGAATCTAAATGTTAGTCACCTTGATGATCTGCATCAGGCAGCTATTGATATGGGAGAATTTGTATCGGCTTTGCAGCAAATAGATGTGGCGAGCGGTCCAATCAATAAGCGAGGACTACCGCTTAATACGCGGGACGAAGAGACGCGGGCAGCAATCACCCAATTAGAGGGTGTTATCGATGTCGATCGAGCGGCCAGTGCCTGGGAATCAATGCTCGCCTTGCCGCAATGGAACGGCTTGCCCACCTGGCTCCACGGCGATCTTCATCCCGGCAATTTGCTTGTAAAGGCTGGTCGGATAAGTGCTGTCATTGATTTTGGCTCATGTGGAGTAGGTGATCCAGCCGCTGATCTAATGTTTGCATGGGCAGTGTTAGATACTAAGAGCCGGGAAGTATTTCGTTCAATAGTAAAACCCGACGAAGCTAGCTGGGCGCGTGGGCGTGGCTGGGCATTCACCATGGGGATCGTTGCGTATCCGTACTATCAA
>DATIIX010000049.1:0-4256 GCA_035479175.1 Saccharimonadales bacterium (SeqCode)
GGTAGTTGAATCAAAGGAGACCCAAGAATTTCCTAGATTCATATCCGTAAAGATATCCTGCACAGTACTGTAGGTGGTTGTAGTTGAATTGCCTGAGTCATTCACGGCTGTCACCTTTATATTAATGGTTGCCCCCGGAGGCGCCGACACGCCCATAGTCGTTCCTGACACACTCTGATCCGCAGACCATGAGCCCCCGTTAATTTGCGTAGACACGATATACGTGTAAGCACCATTCGAAGACCACTGGAAGGTGGTAAGAATTGGATTGTTATAGCTATTAATACCAGCGTTATATATAGAGACAACGGGCGCATCAGGTACTGGCGGAGCTGGTACATCATTACGACGAGTGGCCCGCATAACACTCGTTTGCGTAAGAGTGCTGCCACTGACATTGTGTTGAACAGTGATGGAGACTTGTACGTTTACAGCCTGCGTAGGGTCTGTAACAACGTTGTTCGAGGAATCATAAAAAGTTGGTGTAAAGTCGGTGACGTTATCGAGCATTTTCTGATCAACCGATTGGCATGAGGAGCCTGGGGTATTACTGATAGTACTTCCTTGTGGGCAGCTATCTCGTTGCCATGGTGTGCTACATACGGTATTACCATCGTGTGTACTACTTAAATTCCATGGATTAACGACCGTGCGTCGCCAAAGGGTTTTAGTGCTGGTATCAAGGAAATAAAGGACACGATCTGCGAGCACACGGTTGCCACTCTTATCATTGCTACCACAGGCGGCAGGCTGGTCGGCATAATAGACAAGGTCTCTAGCAGTGTTATACGGACTTGATGTCGTTGCTTGCTGGGTGAGGATAAGATCTTCTTTACTGTTGTAGTTAAATGCACCCGTATTGCCGTCGCGGCCTTGAGGTGAATTGAGATAGCTGAATACACCCATGAAGTTTGTGGCGACGCGCGTATCTTGCTCAATTTGGTTAAGCGTATCTTGAAGACTGAAAGCCGTATTAACGCGGCTGTTTGCGATGAGCGAATCACCAATCATTGCCACCATTGCGCTAACAAGTCCAGCAATCACAATGAGCACAAGTGGAGCAACAACAAGCATCTCCACAAGAGTGAAGCCCGGTTGCCGAAGGCGAAGTTTATGCTGGAGCTGTCGTAAGAACACGGTATACCTTCTGTGTCTGTCCATTACTAGTATAAGTTATGGTTACAGTGAGTTTTGTAAGATTTGGGGAAGCTGGATTATATGGGCATGTAATATCTACATGCGCAGTTGCACCTTGGAGGTGCGCGTATGACGGAACTGCTGGATTGTCTGTATCCGCCCAACAGGGCGTATATGCCCAGTAGGGGTTTTCTTGATATTGGCGTAATAAATCATAGGCCGCATTACTTGCGAGCGATCGGGCGGTAGCATCTTGTGATTGGCGGATCACGTTAAGATACAGTTGATAGGCGGATATAAATAGCAGAGACCCCACAACAATCGCAATTAGGAGCTCGACTGCAGTGAACCCTTGAACTCGCCGGTTCATTGACGATTGCTCCGTAAAATGTGTGTCTGATTGTCGACTTCAGTTTTCCAGTACAAATTAAAGCGTACGCAAGTGGTAGTTTTGCAGATCTTTCCATTTGCATCGATAGGCTCGTAGAAGTATTGGCTAACAGGTGTAGAGCTACCAGTTGAAGATCCGCTTGCCCCGGAATCATTAACACTTGCGCATGAGCCTGCAGTCGTGCAGGTTGCAATGGCAAAGCCAGCATAGGCTCCACCAGAAACTTGCGGTGGGGTGAAGTTAGGCACTGAGGTACCAGGAAGTGCATCATTTGAAAACCCGCCAATGACCTGTGTTGGTGTGAAGGTGCTGACAGTATTGCCAATAATATAAGCCATCTCGTCAACATCAGGGTATGAACCAGGTGCAACGTAGGCGGGTAGTCCACTTCTCGGATTACCTTCTCGATATCGTGTTTCGAGTCCGCGGGCGATAACGGCGATATCTGCGTTGCGCTCGGCGTCACGAGAATTGCCCTGTGATCGGTTAAGGGTAAACCCAGCTAAGGTTAATAGAATTGCCATGATCACCATGACAACGACTAACTCAACAATAGTAAACCCAGTCCAGCGCCGCATACATATAGCATAAGTGGTTTGTGAGTGAAAGACAAGGGAATTAAATCGTCATTTCAAGCGGCTCTTGCTCGATCTGTACGCGAAATTTGTCACGAACTGCACCGATAATCTCATCACGGGCGGCAGCAAGGTCAGTGTAGCCTGTCGCCGACTCGTTAATGAGTACAAGGGCATTTTTGTCATTGACGCGCATGCCATGAAGTAATTGTCCTTTAAATCCTGCCCGTTCGATGAGCCAACCTGTCGGAATTTTAAAACGGCCATCGGGCATCTCATACACGGGTATATCAGGGTATTCCTCTCGTAGCGTGGTGAGTTGCCAATCTTCTACAACAGCATTCTTAAAAAATGAACCGTTATTTGGACGCTCTTTAGGATCGGGGAGTTTATCGGCACGAATGGCTGTTACGGCGTCGCGCAAGACTTGCGCCGTATAGAGTGTAATAGTGTGCGCATCAAGATAATCTTGCACAGCCTTATAAAATGGTGGCTGCGGTGGGGTTTTATAAAGTTTCAGAGTAATATTCGTAATGATATATCGTCCCATTTCATCACCCCTGAAAATACTATATCGATAGGCGAAGCCACAGTCGGCATTTGTAAGGATAATCATCTGGTCGGTTTTACGGTCGTAGGCTTCAAGCTCAACGAGTGTTTCGGCAACTTCCTGGCCATAGGCACCGATATTCTGTACTGGTGCAGCGCCTGCAGTACCAGGAATAGCAGTGAGGCATTCGATGCCACTGAGGTTCATATTAACACTGCGACGCACAACATCATCCCAGTTCTCACCGGCGCCAATCTTAATTGTGGCATCAGATGCTGTTTCGGCAATCACTTCAAATCCTGGAATACGATTACGAAGCACGAGGCCATTAAAGCCTTCATCTCGAACAATAGTATTACTACCACCACCAAGTATATAGATAGGGAGATTCTGCGAGGCAGCCCGTTTAACAAGGGCAGGAATGTCGTCGGCAGAGTGGATATCAGTCATAAATCGTGCATTACCACCAATGCGCATAGTAACGTAATTTTTGAGAGGAATATCAGTGTGGATGTCCATATACTGTAAGTATACACTAGCAATAGTGTACTTTGTGCCTGAATTAGTATAGCGATCAATCTGTTAGATATGGTATACTAATCGCAGTTTGCACCCGTAGTTCAGCGGATTAGAATGCTTGGCTTCGAACCAAGTGGTCGCAGGTTCGAATCCTGCCGGGTGTACCAAGAAAAATAGCCTATCTACCATCTAAAGATAGGCTATTTTTCTTGGTAGGTTTGCTTAGTGAATCCGAGCCATCAAACCCTGGTATACTATACTTTATCTATGCAGTATCTATTGATAGTAGTAGTTATTATGCTTATTACCGGCCTTAGCTACACGGTCGTTAAGTGGCCAGGCGGTTTGCACATGACGTTTAGCCAACACGTGATCGCGCCTCGCTGGTCGAAAATCTACTATGCGTCCTTGTTTCTCGTCACACTACCGCTCTTCGTGTGGTTTATTGGTAGCTGGCTCATCCCGCAAAAGCAACTCCCAGGCACTTTTTTATGGTTCACCTGCGTCGCGGCTCTATTTCAACTTGCATGTACCTGGTTTCCCGAAACAGGTGGCTGGAGGACAACCGTGCACCGGGTGCTCACTGGAGTATCAGGCGTTGCTATGCTGCCGCTTATGTTCATACTAGCTACAACCTCAAGCATTTCAATCTCTGTAAGATTCTCTGCGTGGGCCGCATTAGGTCTCATGATCATATTACTAGTAATCGCAGTAAGCAACCAAAAGGGCTACAAGTGGGCATTGCTATTGCAAGTTGGATACTACGCAACTTTCTTTGCCGTACTACTTCTCGCAACGTACCTGTAGCTACCCCTCAATGAGAGCATCAGAGTGAGTGGTTTTTAGTATAAGTTGCCATGTGTGCCGAGCATGTTAACGACCTGACGCTTGGCAGATAGCTGAGGCCTTTATTGATTTTGTCTGCAATAGCAAAGCGTTGCCCAATACGAAAATGCTTGCATTGTTCTGTAAGCAAGCCGAGGAGTGAGGCGATACGCTGCCCAACTCTTTACATTTTCGCCCAAATTAGCTATAATGTCTCAAGTTACGGGCCAGTAGCTCAGCTGGTTAGAGCACCTGCCTC
>DATIIX010000050.1:0-3846 GCA_035479175.1 Saccharimonadales bacterium (SeqCode)
AAAACAATAGTGACACGCAACATCGGCATCTATTCTGGCACATTCGACCCAATTCATATTGGGCATAATGCATTTGCAAATGAAGCGATGCGTGAACTAGAACTCAATGCAATAATACTCTTACCTGAGGCGCAACCACGCGGTAAACTGCACGTTACTGATATTTATCATAGGGTCGAGCTTATAAAACGGGCCATCCGGGGAAATACCAAGTTGCAAGTCCTAACTTTACCGTCAAAACAATTTACCGTCGCTCAAACACTTGCAGAGCTACGAAGCCATTTCAAGGACGCGCATTTTACGTTCCTTATAGGATCAGATGTCGTCTATACATTCACATACAGATGGGATAGTCTAGAGGTGCTCTTAAAAGAAGCTACTTTTGCAGTTGGGCTCCGAAGCGGTGATAGCCAAGATAGACTTGAAACAATTTTCAAAAAACTTGAATCACAATATAAACTACCTATTCTGCGTCGCTATATTATCACCAAAAACACGCATATCACGTCATCACAGTTTCGCCAGGGCAAGATCGATACCACGCATTTGCCACATCCTGCAATGGCCAGTTACATCCAGGAAAATCGGCTCTACACCAACTTGATATAAATCATCGGAAACTATGTTCGTTTTTTAGAATATTGCGTAAATAGGCGCACCCAATCAGCAGGCGCAAGTGTCGAAGGCCGTTTATTCTTATTACCGCCCGCGGCAACGTAGAATCGCGGTGCCGCATAGCATTCCATAACAAAATCTGTATACGCAGCTTGCTGAGATACATCAAGTAACGGCATCTCGTGCGGCTTAAGTTCCAGCAGTACGGTATCAACAGCAGGTGGCGGAGTAAAATCAGTTTTACGAAGCAGCCTACGAATACGCACCGCCCACCACGGCGCAATTGCCATGCCAAGTGCACCATGAAAATGATCGCCACTAACAATTAACTTTTGCGCAAACTGCTTCTGTACAATCAAATAGATCGCCTTTGGTTGGCGTGGTGCACTGGTAAGTTTACGCACAATCTCCGAACTAAGGTGAAAGGGGATATTCGAAAAGACTTTATATGCCGCATCGGGTAACTCAGCTTTTAAAAAATCCTCTTGTAGCACCGTTATATTGTCATTATGTTGCATGTTTTGGCGCAGCAATGCATTAGCCACAGGTTCAGGTTCGTAGGCAATCACATGTTTCGCACGGCTTGCAAGCACGCTAGCAATCGCGCCACTCCCCGCGCCAATATCAAGTACGGTATCGTTCTTGCGCAGGTTACTATGCCCAATGAGTTCAGCAATAAACGCTCGGCCGCGTAAAAAGTGTTGTCCATGCTGCTGTATATTTCGCCTCATATCTTTACAGTATACTAAATAATTGCCTTATATACTGCTTATGCCATACAATAGACGCATATTATCGTAAACAGAGAAACGTATGTCCAACTTATACACGTGGCTCAATGATCTCGTTGGCTCGCACAAGAAAAAAGATTCTACTATTGTGCGCGAGCAGAACATTGCACACGCACGCAAAAAATACAACCGCGTTAACCGCTTTATCCGCGTCCTAGGCCCGGGCGTCGTCACAGGTGCCGCTGACGATGATCCAAGCGGCATCGCCACTTATAGTCAAGCTGGTGCAATTTACGGACTGCGACTCCTGTGGATGTTTCCAATAATGTTCCCGCTGCTTCTCGCCGTACAGGAATCATGCGCGCGTATCGGAGCCGTGACGGGTGATGGCCTCGCAGCAATTCTCAAGCGACATTATGGCAAAAAACTGCTTTTTAGTGCCGTCATGCTCGCAGCTGTGGCTAATACCGTAAACATCGGTGCCGACCTTGGGGCAATGGCAGCAACTACACAACTATTATTCCCTCACGTTGAGTACGTATCATTATCGATCCTATTTGCACTCATATGCGTGCTGCTTCAAGTGTTCGTTCCGTACCGTCAATATGCAAAATTCCTTAAATGGCTTGCAGTGGTACTGTTTGCGTATCCAATCACCGCATTTCTAGTCCATGAAGACTGGGGAGGAATCGTTGCGCATACCTTCACACCAGACTTCCATATCAACCGTGAAATGATGTACATAATGGTAGGCATGCTTGGTACAACTATTTCGCCATATTTGTTTTTCTGGAACACAAGCGAAGTAGTTGAAGATGAAGTCAACGAACACCGTATTGGGATTTCTTCTGGCATAGGTAAACCTGTTATTTCGCGTCGATTCATCAAGAAAATTCGTCTCGACACCGCCGCCGGCATGTCGCTCGCAACAATCTCAGCGTGGTTTATTGTAATCGCCTGTGCGGCAGTACTAAACTCTCATGGCATCACAAAAATCGAAAATCCACAAGATGCCGCCTCTGCGCTCGAACCACTCGTACGAGGCTTTCCAAACTCTGGACTAATCGCAAAAGTTCTCTTCAGCGTTGGAATTATCGGTACCGGGCTTTTGGCCGTACCAGTACTCGCTGGTTCATCTAGCTATGCAATTAGCGAAGCGTTCGGTATCAGGGAAGGACTCTACCGCAAGTTTGGCAAAGCCCATGGCTTTTACGGCATCATCGCCATTGCAACACTTGCCGGGCTCATTATTAACTTTCTCGGCATCGACCCAATTCAAGCACTAATCTTCACCGCTGTATTTAATGCCGTTGCCGCAGTGCCACTGCTGTTTATGATCTATCGCGTTGGCAACAACCCAGAAATCATGGGTGAGTATAAAAACTCAAAGTGGAGCAATGCAGGCGTCTTAACCGCATTTATTCTAATGACTATCGCTACAATCGTGCTCTTTGCATCATTCATTCCGAGGCTACATTCATAATTCCACCTCTAGTGATATACTGATAGGAATGATAAAGACTATCCGATATGAAACATTGACTCTTGATAAAATCGTTGGCGGCGGCCAAACACTCGGCACCCTTACTGATGGCCGCAAAGCATTCGTGTGGGGCGGCCTCCCCGGCGAAACCGTTACGATTCGTGTCACTAAAAAGAAATCACACTTTATTGAAGGTGTCGTTACTGAAGTAATCGCACCTTCAAGCGAGCGCATCGCACCACAAGATCCTGAAAGCTTCATTAGTACGAGTCCGTGGCAAATCATGAAGCTCGAAAACGAGCAAATGTACAAGGCCGCTCTCATCGAAGAAGCATTCGAGCTGCATAACATCGTGCTACCCAGTCCAATCGAGGTATACACCAACGAGATTATTTACGAATACCGTAACAAAATGGAATATAGCTGGTTCAGTAGCACAGACGCTACATCTGGTACGGACACGCTAGATCTAGCGTTCTTCGCGCGGGGTAGCAAAGGCAAATATCCAGTTGATCACTCTTCGCTCGCACGGCCTGAAATCACCGCTCTTGCAAAGGCGGTGCGTGATTTACTGCGCGCCAAACAGATCTCTGCACGCCAGCTCAAAACACTCCTTATTCGTTCTGATCAAACCGGCAACGCAATCTGGCAACTATACCTAAAGGACGAAATCAAAGATATCATCACCAAAACAGAGGCTGCTACACTACCAGCAATTGGCGGGGAAGTTATCTACTCTAATCCTAAAAGTCCAGCCAGCATTATCACAAAGCGCCTTGCAAGCTTTGGCACAACTACCCTCGAAGACACAATCCTGGGCACACCATTTCGTTACGCCGTAGAAGGCTTCTTCCAAGTAAACATTCCTGTTTACGAGCAGTCACTTCGTGATATGAGCGAGTGGATCAACAACAAGCCAACTATAGACCTATACAGCGGTGTCGGCAGCATCGGTCTAACAATTGGTAGCAACAACACCACTCTTATAGAAATCAACGAACATGCTGTCCGCGAAAT
>DATIIX010000051.1:0-11165 GCA_035479175.1 Saccharimonadales bacterium (SeqCode)
TGGTCGCGATACGGGCGATATTATCTGCGTTTTTATCGGCAGCCGGCCCTTTGGTCGCTGATTTAATACACTGACATCAAGTTCACCGTACACTGTAAGCGCAAGACTTCGTGGAATTGGTGTCGCCGTCATCGCAAGTAGGTGAGGCAGGACCCCTGATTTATTCAGCAGTTTTTGGCGCTGATCTACCCCAAATCGGTGCTGCTCGTCGATAACTACGAAGCCAAGATTGTGAAAGACCACCTTGTCTTGGATGATTGCGTGCGTGCCAACAACTACGTCCACTTCACCGCTTTCGATGCGTGCGTAGAGTCCTTTACGGGCTGCGCCTTTTACATGTCCAGTGAGCAATCCGACCGTTACACCGAAGGGCGATAGTAAATTATCGAGTGTTTTTGCATGTTGGATCGCCAAAATTTCAGTTGGAGCAAGCAGTGCTGTTTGATAGCCATGGCTTGCCGCTTGGCGAGCCGCTATGCCTGCGACCACTGTTTTGCCGCTGCCCACATCGCCTTGTAGAAGACGATTCATTGGTGCGCTACTCTCAAAATCCTGTAAGATATCCCAAGCAGCCCTACGCTGTGCGTCAGTTAAGCTAAATGGTAGTTGCTGTACGAATTGCTTGATTGTTTCGGGCTCAAAGCCAAGAGCAAAGCCTTGGAGCTTTTGATTTTCCACTTTATTTAGATGACTCGCGAGGAGCAACTGAAATAACTCTTCAAAAGCCAACCGTTCACGGGCCGCCACGACTTCGCTAAGCTCTTTTGGGAAGTGCATTGTGCTGATTGCTGCGGCGCGTGACATAAGGTGCTCGCGGCTGATAAGATTGACAGGGAGCGTTTCAGGGAGAACACCCATGAGTGGCCGAAGCTGCTCGAGTACCTTGCGTACCATTTGGGATTTTAGTCCGTGAACTGCATGATACACCGGCAGCAGCCGTTCCGCCTGTACGGGCATCTCTTTTGCGATTTCGGCACTCGGTGCTGTTAGCTGGTATTTGCCGTAATTATATTCAAATACACCACTAAAATAGAATTCATCATCAGTGCCGCTCAACTGCTGGACGCGATACGGCTGATTGAACCAGATGGCGTTCAATTTACCTGTATCGTCTGCTAATACCGCCGTCGTAAGCCTTAAGCCGCGTCGCACTGGACGAGTACTAATCTTTTCGCACCGTGCGCGAATTGTTACCGTACCTGGTTTGAGGTCGGAAATATTTGTGACATTCGTGAAATCCTCGTGTTTGCGAGGTAAAAATGTTAAAAGGTCGCTAACTGTAGCAAGTCCGGCCGCGCGCAACTGGTCTGCCGTTTTTGGCCCTACGCCTTTAATTTGGTCGAGTGACGTTACAAGATTCATCTATTATCAGTGTAGCATTGGCTACTCTGTAACTGATAAGATGCCCTGTATGACAAAAGGCGTATCCTGGTAATTGCGCACTTCGACAGTATCAATGCCCATAAGCTTTACCGGATAGTCATTGCCGCCCTCTTGAAGCATATCGCCGATAAAGAGGATCTCTTCCTTTGACATGTCCAGTTTGTCTATAAGCTTATTCATACCATATGCTTTATCGACTCCAGGCAGTGTTACATCAATACTTGTGATTCCGCCGACGCGAACTTCAACATCATCAAGTCCTGGTGCAATAAGATCGCGTAAGGCGTTGCGCTTCTTCATGTCAGGATCCCACTTGTATTTTCGTTTAATGCCCTCTTCGCCAAGCATCTCGCCGATTTCTTGGCCGAGTGCTGAATACGTCATTTGCGATCCACGGTCTTCGATGATCTCTCCGTACGGCTCCTCTTCCCAGATGCCAAGTTGTTTTGCACCCTCTTCAAATGCATGGCGTATACGCTTTTTTTGGTCGTCGGTAAGATCGTTATGATATATAAGTTTCCATTCCTTCTGAATCACATCATAGCGATAATATCGCGTACCACATGTCGGCATAATATGGAGTCTGCCCAACTGGTCGTCAGAGACACTCAAGCGATTGATCACCTGTTTCACAAATTGTTCAAACTTGCCACCCGAAATAATACAAACCTCATATTTTTCGAGTAGTCTGCCAAGAATATACGACATCTCATCCGGAATTTGAGATTTTGATTCTGCTAATGTATTGTCGAGATCAAACGCGATAAGTTTCTTCATTAGTTTCTCCAAATTTACTTGTATCGAACCTTTAGTGTACCATTATTTGGACCAGCTATCGGACGAGTACAAAGCTATTCTTACCTTTTTTGATTAAACTTGTATCTGTAATTTCATAAGACTCATTGACTTTTTGACCATCTACTGTAACGCCACCGCCCATTAATAAACGTCTTGCTTCGCCTTTAGATTGTGTAGCACCTGCGATTACGAGTACATCAATAATATTACCGCGTTCGGCTACTGGAAGTTCTGCGGCGAGCATATCGATCTCTTCGCTAGTAAGGCTTGAGAGCCGGACTCCATCTTCATTGAAGAGCACCTTTGTTGCACGACGAACCTGGTCGACAACCGACTCTCCATGGACGATCTCTGTTACGCGGTACGCAAGCTCACGCTGCAAGGCACGGGCGCTACGGTTTTCACGGTGGTTCGCGATAAGTTCGTCAATCGTCGACTTATCAAGTAGAGTGTAGATCTTTATGAGGTCTTCGGCCGTTTCGTCGTCAACATTTAGCCAGAACTGGTAGAACTTGTAGGGGCTGGTCTTGGCAGGATCGAGCCATACTGCGCCTGCTTCGGTTTTGCCGAACTTTACTCCGGTCTGTTTATTGATAACTAGCGGAGTGGTAAATACGTGAGCCTCAGCACTTTCAAGTCGACGAATTAACTGAGCACCAGCGATGCTATTGCCCCACTGGTCGGCGCCAGCTACCTGCAGTGTTGCATTCTTTTCGCGGAAGAGATGAAGGAAATCAAATCCCTGAATTAACGCATAACTAAACTCGGCATAGCTGATTCCCTCGCCGCCTTCTCCGATACGCGCCTTAATGAATTCACGATCAAGCATCTGAGTCATCGAAACATGCTTGCCGATTTGACGCAGAAAATCAAGATATCCAAAATCTTTGAACCAGTCGTAATTATCAACGATTTCAAAATCAGCACCCGCAAAGATGGTTTTGTACTGCTCGATAAGTGCAGCTTTATTTTTAGCCACTTCTTCAAGCGTCTTTAAATCGCGCTCTTGCTTCTTGCCATCTGGATCGCCGATCATTCCGGTAGCACCACCGACGAGTAATACTGCTTTGTAGCCATGTTCAATAAAGTGGCGAATCATCATAGCCGGAGCCATGTGACCAATTGTCATACTATCGGCACTCGGATCAACACCCCAATAGAAAGTTCGAGTCTCTTTGTCTAAATCGGTAATATCGGCTAGTGTCATTTGATTGACCATGCCGCGCCACATCAACTCTTCTGATAGTGTCGTCATGTGAAACTCTCCTTTCTTTAAGTAAACTAGTGTTATGGTAGCATAAATGACCTAGCGCGAGCAAAAAAAGAGTGGTACAATTAATGTAATATTGCTTATGGGAAAGTGGTAACGTGGTAAAAAGTAAGAGGCAAGCCCGCGGTGTACGCGTGTATTCAAATCTTGTTAGCAAACGTCGCACAAAGAAAGATGCGAAAGCACGTCGCAAAGCTGAATATCTAGCGACACTGCCAAAGCACCCTCTGAAGCGATTTTTCTACAGACTTCATCCGAAGCGAATGGCTAAATATTGGTTTTCTAAGCGAGGTGCCTTTACTCTCCTTAAGGGGGCCGGCGTTCTGACGGTTATATTAGTGCTCTTTGGACTCTCGCTCTTTGCTTACTATCGTAAAGATCTTGACCAGATTAGTCCGAGTACCTTAGCTCAGCGCGTGAAGTCGACTGTAACTAAATATTACGACCGTAACGGCAAACTCCTCTGGGAAGATAAGGGCTCGGGCAACTATACGCTTGTTGTTGATCCGAAGAATATCTCACCATGTATGGGTCAAGCAACGGTTGCTATTGAAGACAAAGATTTTTATAAGCACGGTGGTGTTAGCATTACCGGCACCCTTCGCGCGGCACTAAGCAATGCTGGCGGTAATGCAACTCAGGGAGGATCAACACTTACCCAGCAGCTAGTGAAGCAGGTGTTCTTTAGTGACCAAGCGGCCCAGCGGGGCTTGGCCGGTATTCCGCGTAAAATTAAGGAAATGATTCTTTCTGTTGAGGTTGAGCGTATGTACACTAAGAGCCAGATCTTGGGTATGTATCTTAACGAATCACCATACGGTGGGCGTAGGAACGGCGTTGAGTCAGCTGCGCAGACCTACTTCGGTACTTCATCTTCAAAACTTACCCTGTCGCAGTGCGCACTTCTTGCTGCTATCCCAAATAACCCAAGTGTCTATAACCCCTACAACGTTGCAGGCCATGACGCCCTTGTCGAGCGCGAGCATAAGGTGCTCGACAATATGGCCGAGCTTGGTTATATAACAAAAGAAGAGGCTACAACAGCTAAACAGGTACCGATTCTTGATACCCTTAAACCACTTACTGATCAACTTGAGGGAATTAAAGCACCACACTTTGTGTTGATGGTACGCAATCAGCTTGAGCAAGAGCTTGGTAAAACGGTTGTTGGTGAAGGGGGTTTAACTGTTAAGACTACCCTAGATGTCGATCTACAGACTACACTTGAACAGAATATGGCTGATATATTCAGCGGTAAGATGACTGATCGCGACTGTAGTTACACAAACTGCGCGAACTATGCAGGATTCAGTAACGGTGCTGCCGCCATTGAAGATACAAAATCTGGACAGCTCCTCGCGCTTGTTGGTAGCCGTGGCTTCGACTACTCGGGCTTTGGTCAGGATAACGCGGCAACTGGGTTCATCCAGCCTGGCTCATCAATTAAGCCACTTGTATACGCTCAGCTCTTTCAAAACCAAGGTCAAGGTAAAGCGAATTATGGAAGCGGATCTGTTCTTTCGGATGATGCAACGACATTTGCGGGTGGCTATAAACCACAAGATGCCGACGGCAAGTTCCAAGGTGGCATTAATCTTCCGCAAGCACTCGATCGCTCACGAAATATCCCAGCAATTAAGGCGATGGCCGTGAATGAGGCAAATAATCCCGGCAGCACATGGGCAACTATTCGCGCTATGGGTGATACGCAGTACTGTACGCAAGGCGCCGATGCCCAGGCCGGCCTGTCGAGTGCTATTGGTGGATGCGGCACACGCCTTGTTGATCACGTTAACGCGATTGCGAGCCTCGGGCGTCAAGGCGTCTATACTCCGCAGTCGATGATTCTTAAAGTTACTAATAGTACCGGCCAGACACTTAAAGAGTATAAAGCATCATCGAAACAAGTTATTGACCCTCAATCTGCGTATGTTGTAACGGATATGCTGGGTGACTCTAAAGCCCGTGCAGGACTTGGGTGGAATCAAGACTACCTGCCATATCTCGATAAGCTTGGCGTTCACACTGCTGCAAAAACTGGTACATCAAATGCTCAGGTTGGTAGCAAGATTCTTCCTAAAGACATCTGGACTGTTGGGTATACGCCGAACCTCACTATGGCGGTATGGCTTGGTAATCCAGACACTACGCCTCTTAAGCAAGGTAACTCACTTATTCCTGCCATGTTCTTCGATCGCACAATGGCAACAGCAACGACAACATATGTAAACCAGGGCAAAGCGAAGTATAGCGACTGGTATACGGCACCGACTGGAATTCAAAATATCAAGGGCGAGCTTTACCCATCGTATTACAACAAATCTGCCGGCGTTACCAATGCAACCATGAGCTTCGATAAGGTTTCAAAGAAGAAAGCGACTGACTGTACACCAGCTGGCGCAAAGACTGATATTGGCGTCAGCAAAACGACCGACCCAATTACCAAGCAAGTGGTTATTACTGCACCGGATGGGTATGATCCTAATTCTGACGATGACGTACACTCATGTAGCGACGCACAACCAACGGTCAGCATCGCCCAAAGCGGTAGCTCACTGGTTGTCACCGTACACTCTGGAACGTTCACTGTTCAAGGTGTAACATTGACCGAGAATGGTAACACGATCGCGACACAGAGCGGCGCGGGCCCATGGACATTTACCGCAAGCCAACTCAGCAGTGTTACAAATGGTACAGTGACAGCAACGGTCACCGATGAAGGCTACTATACTGCAACGAATACTGTAAACTATAGCTCATCGAGCTGAAGTGATAACAGTGGCGGCAAACATCACCACTAAGCAAATACCACTCCGTGTTAGGAGTGGTATTTAATTGTTGTGTAGCTAGACTCTATTCGTCTTTTTGGCTATCAACAAGCTGCAAGAGCGAATCTTCGTGATTCACGCGTTTACGAGTGGCATGATAGACTGCGCGTGGCTTTTGTTGGTTTGCAGATTTCTGCGCGGGCTGATTTTGTGATAGCTGCGGCTTTTGTTGTTTTGACTGTTGCTGGAGTTGAGGTTCCGCTCGTTTTGGCTTAGTGGTCTCGTTACTATCGTTCCTGCGACTCCGGCCTAATGATTTTGTTTTTGCCACTACTATTGCCGGTGCCTCCACTTTCTTAGGCGCCTGTCGCTCGACGCGACGCGCGAACATCATCTTGCCCGCAGCAGTCTGTAGACTGCGCACTACCTCAACCTGTACTGTTTGCCCAATATATTTGTTAGATTGCTCAACTACAACCATTGTACCATCAGATAAATATCCGACACCCTGGTGGCTGTCCTGCCCCTTTTGGGTAAGCTCGATCATCATTTGCTCACCTGGCAGGCGTTGCATGCGCAGGCTCTGGGCGAGTTCGTTAATATTGAGCACCTTAATGCCCTCGACCACGGCAACTTTATTCAAATTATAATCAAGCGTACAAATTACAGCCGAATGACGTTTCGCGAGGGTTAAGAGGCGTTCATCAACGCCCTCGGCGGCTTTGCTACCATCCTGAAGAATCTCTACCTCTATGCCATCCATGCCTTGCAGTGTCGATACGACATCGAGTCCATGGCGAGCTCGCGCACGCTTGTCTGCGTCAGCCTGGTCGGCGAGAAGTTGTAGCTCACCAATTACGCTACGGGGCACAACGAGTGTGCCACCAATAAATCCCGTAGACGCAATGTTTGTGATGCGACCATCCATCAGGACCGATGTATCCACTAAAATTGCACGATCTTTCGCTTTAATTGTTGATGATTTTGGAAGCTTAGCGAGCAAATACGATACTTCGCCAAGAATAATAAGCGTTACTGCTAGCAACACTATATCTCGTGTTTCCATATTATTCCTTACTGACTATGCAAGATAGTCGATGAGTGCGGCACGAATATCGCGCACGCCATTTATAAATGAGTTCTTTTTGCCAGGTTGTACTGGCGCGACCGCCTGAGTGAAACCAAGTTTCTTGGCTTCGGCAACTCGCTTATCCGCTTGGGCTACTGAGCGGATCTCGCCACCCAGGCCCACTTCGCCGTAGACAACGAGTCCGTCGTCTAGCTTGCGCCCGGCAGCAGCACTCGCAATAGCCATAGCTACTGCGAGATCCGCCGCTGGATCGGCAAGTTTGAGACCTCCCACAACATTGATATAGATATCTTTATCAGATAAGTTCAGCTTGGTGCGTTTTTCTAACACCGCAATGAGGAGGTTTAATCGATTTAGGTCGAATCCGCTTGCCGTTCTCTTAGGATACCCGAAATTGCTTTGATTGACAAGGGCCTGGATTTCTACTAGAATAGGTCGATTTCCTTCAAGCGTAGCAAGCACTACTGATCCATCAGCGTTTTGACGTTCTGCGAGTAGTGCGGCGGACGGGTTTGAAACAATCTTAAGCCCGCTTTCGTTCATCTCGAATATTGCTGCCTCGTTTGTTGAGCCATAGCGATTTTTCACTGCTCGAACCACTTTAAATCCGCCGTACCGGTCACCTTCAAACTGTAGTACTACATCAACGAGGTGCTCGAGCACCTTTGGCCCAGCAATTGAGCCTTCTTTGGTAACATGGCCGACTAGTATTACTGCTGCACCTGATTCTTTGGCGGCACGAATAATAACATTCGAAGAGTTGGTAATCTGGCTTACCGTACCTGGAGCGCTTGTAATTTCATCGAGGCTGAGTGTTTGAATGCTATCAATAATCACTACTTTGTACGCGCCACTACGAATTGTAGCAGTGATGTCATCAGCACTTGTGCTTGATACGAATTGCAAATCATCGCTCGCAACTGCACCGAGACGTGCGGCACGCAATTTTACCTGGCTCGCGCTTTCCTCGCCACTTGCGTAGAGCACTGGCTGCTTTTCGGCAATCTTTGCTGCCACCTGCAACAGTAAGGTTGACTTGCCGATGCCCGGTTGACCGGCTAGCAATAAAACCCCACCCGGTAGTATGCCGCCGCCTAGTACAGTGTCAAGATCTTCAAACCCCGTCGACATACGCTGAATTGTCTCTTCGGCACTAATTGAGCGCATTGACTGCGGTGACAGTACTTTGCCACTGTGAGCTCCGCGCGCGACCGCAGAACTCCCTACGGGTTGCATGATTTGCTCGACGAGGCTATTCCACTCGCCACAGTTCTCACACTTACCCGTCCATTTTGGGTAACTTGCGCCACAATGCTGACAGATAAATTGTGATCGTGTTTTTGCCATATTTAGATACTATTTGGCGCCTCAACACCGTTAATGCTCTGATTCAGTTGCTTTGCACGTACTGCAAGCTTGTTGTACTCTGCCACATCTGCATTATAGGTGTCAATCTGTTGATTTAACGCAATTTGCCGATTCTTCATTTGCTCAATACGCACTGCAAGTGCCTGGCGGGCTGTTGTAAATGCGTATTGGGATGAGAATTCGCCGTTTGTTGCCCACTCATTAAAGCTTTCGATATCCGAATTGAGTTGTGTTAAGTCGGCATTATACTGACTGCTCGCTTGCTTGATAGCGGCTGCTTCATCTGTGATTTTCTGCTGTAGTACTGTAGCCTGCTGGTTCACTTCATCGAATACTGCTGTATAGTGTGCATTCATTGCTACGATCGCAGCGCGATCCGTAAAATAGCGCGTGTAATACTGCTCTAGATCAGTAGGCAAATCCTTAATCGTCGTGCCGATAATTGAATGGAGCTCATTGAGTTCTTCGCCCGGTTCAGCTTGAGCATAGTACTGCATTTCCTGCTTGATATCAGGGTTGTCCTTAATCTTTGCGTATTCGATATTGAGCATTTTGTTAACATTTTCCTGCTCAAATATGTTCAATCGCGCATATGCAGCATGCAGCATCTCATGCGCCGCCGTGACTTCGAGCGCACCGTCGAGTTCTTTACCTTCAATGTTGTATAAATAGATCTGGTCGCGAACGTAACACCCCAGTATTGCTGCTGTCCGTTCTGCACTCCCGCAGTCAGTATTGAAGGTGTCTCGTTCTTCAATAGCTGGTGTAGTTGCATAAAATATTTGTTGACCGCGCGCCGTTAGTGCAATACGGCTGTTGACACCCACAATATTGCTAGTTGGGCGAAAATTTGATGCGCGGATGGCATCCACGGCGATTGGACCATAGAAGTAAGCGCCCGCCGCGATTGCGGCGAACACTGATAAGCTAAGGAGTCCGCCCAGTATTTTATGCTTCGGACGTTGCGGCGGCAACTGACTCGGTTCGTTGTTCAATTTGTACTTCCCCTTTAGACCAACCTACCTCTAGTATAGCGCCTTTTTCATCACTGCCGGCTAAAAGGCGCTCGGCGATTGCGTGTTCTACCTCATCTTCAATCACACGGCGCAGTGGGCGCGCACCAAATTTTGCGCTATAGCCCTTATCTATTAACTGTCGTTTTGCAGCTGCAGATATTGCAATACCAAGACCTTTACGGACAAGTCGCTGGCGTAGTTCCTCAATCAGAAGATCAAAAATCTTACCAACCTCTTCGCGGGTTAGTGCCCTGAAGGTGACGATACCGTCAAAGCGGTTAATGAGCTCTGGACGCATAAATTTCTCAAGTGCCTCCATAGCATAACTTGCATTACGATCGTGGAGCGTATCGAGCTCTCTGTTATGCTGCTTCAATGAGTGGAATCCCAGCTCAGACTCTTTCATCATTTTATCAGCGCCAAGGTTGCTGGTAAGAATAATGATGGTATTGCGGAAACTTACTTCGCGGCCTTTTGCATCCGTTAACTTGCCCTCTTCAAGTAGTTGAAGGAGTAATTGGAACACATCTGGGTGGGCTTTCTCAATCTCATCAAATAACACCACACTATACGGTTGGCGGCGAATCTTATCAGTTAGTTTACCGCCATCTTCGTAGCCAACATAACCTGCTGGAGCACCGACGAGCCGTGAAGTATTGTGCTTCTCAGCAAATTCGCTCATATCAATCTTAATAAGTGCCTCTTGACTACCAAACACCTCTTTTGCGAGCACCTTTGCAAGCTCCGTCTTACCGACACCAGTTGGGCCCATAAACACGAAACTTCCTATCGGACGCTTACTGCTCGCGACACCACTGCGGCTACGGCGAATTGCGCGCGCTACTTTCGTGATTGCTTCTTTTTGGCCAATCAGTTGTTTGGACAAGTGTTTTTCGAGATGGCGGAGCATCTTTGCCTCGCTGGAGCGCACTTTTTCGACGGGAATGTTGGTCATAACGGCAATCGCGTGTGCGACGTCATCATCAGTAAGCGCGACAGTATTCTTGCCCTCCTGCGCCTGCTTTTCAACCTCAATCTTTTCAGAAATCTGGCTGACACGCTGCTTGTACAGTGCTGCTCGCTCGTAATCTTCGTGACTAACCGCTTCTTCCATCTTTTCATTCAAGGCTTTCAGTTCTTTTGTTAGTTCGCGTTGCCTGCTCGGTCTATGGCCTTGCTTTACGCGGACACGCGCCGCAGCCTCGTCGATCACATCAATGGCTTTGTCGGGCATAAATCGATCACTCACGTAGCGATCGCTCATATATACTGAAGATTCAATCACCTCATCGGTGATCGCGACGCTATGGTGCTTTTCATAGTATGCTTTGAGGCCTCGCAAAATTGCAATTGTCTCTTTAAGTGTCGGCTCTTTCACGACAACGGGCTGGAAGCGACGTTCAAGCGCGGCATCTTTTTCGATGTGCTTACGATACTCATCAAGCGTAGTAGCGCCAATTAGATGTAGCTCG
>DATIIX010000052.1:0-6607 GCA_035479175.1 Saccharimonadales bacterium (SeqCode)
CATCCCGGATTGCTTGCATCATTTGATTTGGTGCTACATCGATTGCCGCGCTTGCAAGATTTCGATAAAACAACATATGGAGGTTTTCATCCTTTGCAATACGCTGCAGCATTTTATCGGCAGTATCGTTTTTACTTGCTATGCCCGTCTGCCGGTGAGCTACGCGGGTTGCAAGCTCTTGGAATGTTACATATGCAAGCGTGTGAAGCGGATCTTTTTCGACTGTGTACCCTTGCCTCATTTGTTGCATGCGCATTGCTTCGTTTTCGTCGGGGTCAACGGCACGAGTAAGGTCAAGGAACATGCGAATTGCATAGGCGTGAGCATCTTCTTCGGCGGTCCATTGATGTGTCCATTGCCCCCACGGCCCATCGAGGCCGAAGTTCTCGGCAATTGTGCGATGATAAGACGGTAGGTTATCTTCGGTTAGAAGATTAACGATCATTGCGGCTTGGGCCTCGGGGGATAATAAAGGAACTTCTTCAGAGTTTTCTACTCGGTGAAGGATTTGTCCAGTCTGTTGATCAATCGGCATGTAATCAATTGGAGTCCAGTCGTTACGCATACGATGGTGGCGGTTTAGTTCATCTGCTACAACTGGCTCGAGCTCGCGTAAGATATTAAGCTGATGAGGCTCATCGCCTGTTACGACAAGACCACTTCTGATAATCGCTTCTTGACCGCGACGTCTTACGCTGCTTGGTAACCATAGCTCGCGTGAGGATGGCTGCTCGAGATTAGGTCTTTCACTCATATGCCTATCATAGCATAAGCACTGCAAACGTCGTTGACGCGCACTGAGGTTGCTACTACTATATAGCCATGAGTAGTACGTTTGCCCTTCCGAGTATTTTGCGCTATAAGCGACAAGATTTTCGGCATGATGTCATGGCGGCGCTCGTACTGACAGCGATTACAATACCGCAGTCGCTTGCGTTTGCGGTGGTTGTCGGGTTGCCTCCCGTAACGGGGCTTTATACAGCCCTTTTTGCGCCAGTTGTATTTGCGCTTTTTGCAAGCACACGCCGATTGGTAGTTGGTGCCGATTCGGCTACTGCGGCGCTATTAGCCTCGAGCGCGACGTTAGTTGCGCAGGTGGGAACGGCCGGCTATACGAGTGCTATTGGTACACTTGGTGCCTTGACGGCGCTTATCTTGCTCATTGTTGCCGTGCTACGGCTTGGGTTTTTATCGGATCTGGTATCGCGACCAGTGATTGTCGGATTCTTAGCCGGTGTTGGCGTGCAACTTATCATTACGAGCGTTCCTGTAATGCTTGGTGCGCATATGGTATTAGGAACAGTCTGGGACAGCATTGCTGGGTTGCTGCGATTTCCCGCCGTGAACTGGATGACGATAACTATAACGGTCCTTGTTGTCGGTATTTTACTATTAGTGCGTGGTTCGCGGGTTCCCGGCGAGCTAATTGGGATTATTGTTGCGGTGATATTTGCCGCGGTATTCCAGGTTGAACGTTTTGATGTTGCTCTTGTTGGTGATTTGCCAAGTCATCTGCCAGTGTTCGTACTGCCTGCATTTTCGTTAACAACTATCTGGACACTATTACCGGCTGCTGCGATGGTGGCAGCGATTATTTTGGCGCAGAGTTCAGCGGTAGTCCGGCGTATTGCTGAGGAGCATGATGAAAAGATCCGGGTGAATCAAGATTTATTTGCGCTTGGTATGGCGAATGTGGCGTCAGCAATTACACAGGGATTTGCTGTAAACGGCAGTCCACCGCGCACTATGGCTGTCGATAAAGCGGGAGGACGTACACAACTTACGGAGATCTTGAGCAGTGGACTGGTGGGTTTTATCCTAGTATTTGGCGTTGGTCTGCTTGCATATTTGCCACAAGCGGCGCTATCGTCGATAATTTGTCTACTCGGTGTGCATTTAATCCGGCTTGGCGAGCTTCGTTATTTGTGGCGTGTGCATCGTACTGAATTTGCGGTAGCAATTATTGCATTGGTGGGTACGGCGTTTGTCGGGGTGTTGCAGGGCGTGCTTATTGCTGTTATTGTATCGCTTTCGGAGCGTGTTATTCGTCAGTATCATCCGAAAGATGAAATTTTGCTGCGCGATGGTGAGTTGTCGGACTGGGCGCGAGAACGACTCAGCAGTCGTGTGCAACAGAGTAGCCAACTTGAGGGAGTGCTCGTATATAGTTTTGATGGTTCTCTGTTTTTTGAGAATATTACCTACTTTGTGTCACGGCTCAAACGCGCGATTAAGGGTGCTGCAAAGCCAGTAAAAACGGTTGTTATTGATGCGGGCAGTATCGATAGTATTGACTACACGGCCGTTGAAGCGATTAAACACTCGTACCGCAAGCTGAGTGAAGATAATATTGCGCTTCGTTTTGCGCATGTGTCACCAACCCTACATAAGCAACTGGTGGAATTTGGTGTCGTGGAGCTACTCGGGAACAGGCATATTTTCTCCACATTGACAGAGGCGATTACGGGTAAGACGCCTAGTCATGACGAAGAATCAAAAGAGGGAGTGGTTGCTAAGGGGCACTAGATACTACAAGCAAATATGAGGCCGATGTGTTCTATATCAAACTCTACTGCGCGTGGAGCTTGGTGTGTAAGTTTTGCGCCTGTTGCGAACGTTTGCATTCCCTGTCCTTCTGCCTTGCGGGCGCGGAGTAATACCGTTTCACGTTCGGTGTCGGTGAGGCTGGCATGGTGCAGTACTGCCGTGACGTCTCCGCACCAGTATGTGTAGAAATCTTTGCCGTGGTGCCAGGTTGCCCACGCGATATCCGATGTATTGCCGGTAGATATGGGTCTATGTGCGGTAGCTGGAACTTGTGGGATGCTACGTTGTAAGACCTGTAGCGTAAAGTCCGTTGCGCCTAAAAGAGCATGCTGGGCACACGTAAATATGTCACTTTGGCTAATGAGCGGGTCAACAGCCCATGTGCTATCGATAACAAGTTTCTTATGGGCTGCAATGGGGGCTGCGGCGTGTAACTTTTTGAATGCCATATGCGTAAAGTATAGCATAAGCAAGTTGTGCCTCGCGGTGCTTTCTCGTATACTATAGCTACTATGGCTAAATCTAGTTCCGCGCAGAAAAAATCAATAGCACAGGCCGAGTTTACCACTAAAGAGATGGTAGTGAAATCAAGTAAGCCATCTAAAAAAACAGCTCCAAAAAAGCGCTCAATGGTAAAAAAGCCGGTGGAGGGTGCCCAACAAAAAGTAGATTACTACCCGAATCGCATGACACTTGCAATATCGGCGCTGGCTGGTACACTTATTGTTCTTCTTGCTCTTATTGCGGTGCTTGGTCAACGCTAAACCTTTAAGGTATCCCAAGAAAGGCTTTTATGCGGTATACTGACAACATGAAAGTACGTATTGAAATTGACACGAAGACTTTTGTTCGGTTTTGGCTTGTTGTTATTGGATTCGGAATTGGTATTCTCGCGCTCTATAGTGCACGTACTGCTCTTGTTATTATTGGTACTGCCTTTTTCTTGGCACTTGCGCTGAATGGTCCTGTTAGTCGCCTTTCACGCCACTTGCCTGATCGTAGTCGTACACTTTCGACGGCGATTGCTTTTTTTGCGGTTGTTCTCTTTCTCGGCGCCGTTATTTTCTTGGTGATTCCTCCAGTTGTTCAGCAGACGGTTAAGTTCATTGATAATGCACCGACACTCGTGCAGACCGTGAGCGATCAGTGGCATGGTGTTGGTGATTTGGTTGCTAAGTATCACATTCAGCCACAGGTAGATCAGGCGGTTTCTGCAATCCGCGATAATGCCGAACATTGGGCATCTGGCTTTGGCCGTAATTTCCTCTCTGGGCTTGGCTCTGCAATGTCGCTCTTTGCCGCAAGTCTTCTGGTGCTCGTGCTAACCTTCCTGATGCTTATTGAAGGTCCGACTTGGATGGAGCGGATCTGGAGCGTTTATAAAAACGACCGTCGGGTGAAGTCTCACAAGCGTCTTGTACACCGTATGCAGGCGGTTGTCTCCGGCTATGTAAGCGGACAGCTATCTGTATCGGGTATTGATGCTACGGCTGCTGGTATTACGGTGTTTATTCTCTCTCGTTTCTTTAGCGAAGTGCCAGCAAACCTGGCATTGCCAACGGTAGCATTTTGCTTTATTTTCTCTCTCATACCACTCTTTGGTGCAACTCTTGCTGGTATTATTGTTACGACTTTACTCGCTATGAATAGTGTGCCGGCAGCAATTGTATTCGCGATTTACTTTATTATTTACCAACAGCTTGAGAATAATGTTATCTCACCACGTATTCAATCGAGACGTATTGAACTGAGCCCGCTTGCCGTACTCACCGCTGTAACAATTGGATTGTATGTGTTTGGTATTGCTGGTGGTATTATTTCAATCCCAATCGCTGGCTGTATTAAAGTACTTGTCGAGAACTACTTTGAGGAGCATGGTGAAGATATTGATGAGCCAGTCAAAGAAGAAGAGCCAAAGCATAGAAAAATTTCACTCAAATTCTTTGGTAACTCAGAAGATTAACTTCGTGACCAAATTGTATCGTACGTAGTATCGCGTACGAAGATCCCTTTCGCAGCGAGTCTGTCGCGTAGTTCGTCTGAGGTCTTCCAGTCCTTGTTGTCACGTGCGCGACGACGCTCAAGGATGGTGCGCTTTGCTTCATCATCAATGTCTGGGGTCGAGGTCATGATTTGTAATCCAAGTAACTCGTCGATTGTTTCAAGGAAATCAATCAGGTTTTGTCTGTCGATTGCATTGAGTGGCTTATTGTCGAGTGCAGCGAATGTTTCATCGATTATACGAAGTGCTTCTGGCGTGTTGAGGTTGTTTTGCAGCGCCTCACGTAGTGCGCCACTTGCTGCAGTGGATGGTACCGGAATATCATCAGCTCTTACTGCATGCGTGCCATGGTCGTGGATTTGATGGCGTAAAAGCGCATAGCCAAGCCAGTTACTAAGCCGATTTTTGGCTGCTTCGATATTCTCGAATGTGAAATTGCCCTCGTTGGTATATTGCCCTTGCAGGACGAATAGCCTGAAGTCCATTGGCGAGAGTCCTCTGTCTGTGAGGTGTTGCAGTGTGTAGCCGTTGCCGAGACTTTTGCTGATCTTGCCACCTTCAATTTTAAGGTGATTATTGTGGAGCCAGTAGTTGGCGAATTTTACACCGCTTGCGGCTTCACTTTGGGCGATCTCATTAGTGTGGTGTACTGGAATGTGATCGATGCCACCGGTGTGAATATCGATTGTTGAGCCAAGAATGCTCATAGCCATCGCCGAACACTCAAGATGCCAGCCCGGAAATCCCATAATTGGTTCAGCTTCACGTGGCGGCAGGTCAAGCAAGTCCGCAGGTGTCTCCCATTCCATGTCACGTACAATGCCTGGCTCAGTGAATTTCCATAATGCGAAATCCCATGCTTGGCGTTTTTCGTCGTTCGCTTCAACTCGTGCGCCGGCTTTTTGTGCAGCGAGGTCGAGGTGCGCGAAATCTGCGTAGGTTGGGAATTTGGCGGTATCAAAATAGATACCGTCGGTTGTTTGGTAGGTGAAACCTTTTTCTTTCAACTCACGTATTAAATCGAGTTGTTGTGGAATGAAGTCAGTTGCACGGACGAGATGCTCTGGTGGCAGCAGTCCAAGTGTTTCCATACCGTCTATGAACGCTTCGGCATAAAATTCGGCAATATCCCAGGCATTTTTGCCCTCGCGGCGAGCGCCCTTTTCGAGTTTGTCCTCGCCTTCGTCGGCATCACTTGTTAAGTGGCCGACATCAGTGATATTCATGACGCGTTCGACGCGGTATCCACTTGCAATGAGTGTACGTACAAGGATGTCCCAGTAAATGAATGATGCCCAGTTGCCAACATGCGGATGGTCGTAGACGGTTGGACCGCAGGTATAGAGCATTACCTTGTCGCTGTTGATTGGGGCGAATGTTTCAAGTTTACGCGATAATGTGTTGTGAAGCTTGAGTGGCATGATAATCCTTTAGAGCTTTGTCGGTTACTGTGACGAGCTCTTGCATAATGGTTTCGTACTGTTCGTGAACCTTGAAGCCTGCAGCATAGCTATGCCCGCCCCCACCGAAGTAGCCAGCGATTTGATTTGCTACAGGCAGGTTACACCGCAGTTTGCCAGTGATCTTACCGTCTGGGTAGGTTTTGATAGCACATGCTACCTCGACGGTGTCGACGAGGCGCATTTCATCAAGTACGAGTACGCTTGGATTATAACGATCTGAGTATTCTTGGATGTCTTCCCATGGGATGTGAACAGTGGCTAGCTTGCCATCAAGTGAGTATTCAATTCGTTCGATGAGCTCACCTTTGTAGGTCAGGATATCGGCTGGTTTTTTCATGAATTCGCGGCGTGCTGATTCGATTTCGAATGGTTTGGCACCATGGGCAACTACTTCAGCTACAACGCGGTAAGTGTCAATGCTGGCAGATTCGGTGGTGAGACCGAGTGTATCAGACGCAATTGAACTGTAGAGTGCAGATGCAGCCGCCGGAGTTACCTCCCAGCCTGCGGTTTGAGCAAGATTGTAAATAAGTTCTCCCGTTGCAGCGGCCGTTGGGCTGAGCACAAATTCGTGATCGAACGATAGGTCATTTTG
>DATIIX010000053.1:0-2930 GCA_035479175.1 Saccharimonadales bacterium (SeqCode)
CATCTAAAAAGCTATGGCCTGCCAGCGGGAGCGCCGATGCCACACCCACATTCGGATGCTTATGCACTTCATACTCATGCTCTTGCGATTCATGGATAAGAATCGACTTCTCAACAATATGAAAAGCCATGAATCCTACCACAAGCGCCAGCATCGGCCAAATCGTCTCAACCTTCGTCTGCTCAACTAATCCAATAATTTCAGGCAACAAATCAAATGCTACGACACCCAAAAGTACGCCCGCTGTATAGCCTAAAAAACGGTGTAGTTTGTCACGAAAACGCAGGGCTGTCAAACCACCTGCAAGAGTTGAGAAAAATGTTGTAATAGAAAGAAGAATCGGAAGCATTAGATTTATTGTACCTGATTATTTCAGACAACCAAAAAGCGCCAGGTAAGGGTGGGCATCACCTGGCGCCATTTGGACCCTTCATCCCACCCTGATCGGGCATAGCGTGACCCACCTCACAACATATGGAGGTCCGCCGGATAAAGGGGTTAGTATACGCACTAAAGCTTGTCTAACGGTGATGTAGTGGAGGGTAGAATACTGCATCACACCATAGTGCGCAACCTAACATAAGTAGAATTTCCTGTTAGGGAAATCCTGTTAGAATAGGGGGTATAAGGTACTTGATGTGCCTCTCGGTCATCAATCGTATCTCATATTAGCATACCTTTTGACTTATGTCAACACTTAGCGCAATAAAATCATATGAATATCAATAGCACATAACCAGATAAGCATAAGTTTCTACAGAGGTTAGATCAGATTGACAAACCTGTGGAGAAAGTATTTTACAGCGATTGTCTGTCCCACACGCATACCTACCGTAGCCGTTATTGGCACTCGTAAGCCAACTACATATGGTAAAGAGACTACGTACAAATTAGCCTCCGAACTCGCTAGAAAAGACGTGGTAGTGGTAAGCGAATTAGCACTCGGAGTCGGACAGTATCGCCCATGCAGTTGCATGCGACGTAGGTGGAATCGCCCTTGCGGTGCTACCCTCAGGTTTACCACATATTTATCCATCAAGTCACCGCAGTTTAGCCGAACGCATCCTAAAATCTGGTGGTGTCCTCATAAGCGAGTGCAAAGAAACCGCCACGAATGCCTACCAAAGCAACTTTTTAGAGCGCAATTGCATCGTTTCAGGGCTTGCCGATGCAATCCTTATCACCGAAGCTGCCGCTCGCAGTGGCACGCTCAACACTACTGCACGCACCCTTGCGCCGCAAGGAAATCTTTGTAGTGCCGGGAAACATTACGAGCCCAATGAGCGCCGGGTGTAATACACTTATCAAGCAGGGCGCGCATGTCGTGACCGATGCAAATGATATTACCGAGCTGCAAGCAGGCCTGCGTGATGGCGACGAGATCCAACGCAAAACAGGGCTGTCATCTACCGATTTCAACACCAGCCTCACAATACTAGAGATGCAGGGAATAATCCGCGCACTCGGAGCGAATCAATGGACGCTCCTCTAGAGACCATTGACAAATATAAGCATTATTGATATAATATACTCACAACTCGGCATCCGGCCGACCGCACCATCTACCCGTTAGGAATAGCTCAGATGAAGCTTTTGAGGCGCCTCAGTGTGCTCGCCGTCATAGTCGCCACAATCGTGGCGATCGTCGTGCTCACGAGCCACAACTCGTCGAACCCCGCCGCGGGAACCCAGAGCGACCCCCACGTCGGTACCTCCCGGTACCCGGCGCCGACAGCCGCAAACCACACTCCGCCATCCGCGACCGTCGCGGTAGCCAACAACCCGAACGCCGTCCCAGCGCTCGCCAACGTCAACGACAAGTGTTTGTGGGCGGCCCGCGGCAACAACCCGCCGTCCCTCCAGGACGACGGCCAGGGCTCGCAGAGCTACGCCGACATGCCCAGCGCCGTCAGCGACAACACACTGAGGTGCGCCATCGCGCGCGCCAAGGCTGCGGGCTACAAGGTCGAGATCAACTCGGTCACGTGCGACGAGCCTGTCATCCAACTGCTCGACGAGAGCAACAACAAGCTCTGGTCATTCAAGCCGTTCTGCATGTACATCGGCCGCGGCGGTCCGCTTTGCAAGATCCCGCTGGTCGTCACCGACTACCAGGGGAACTTCCTGCGGCAGTCGGAGCCAGACCTGAAGCGGCTGCAGAACTTCCGTGCGGACAGTGTGCTCAACGAGAGTGCCTACGCCGACTGCTGAGCTCCAACGGGCATCCCGCCCCGGAAAGTGTCCCATTAGGGGGTGCCGCCGGGGCGCTTTTCGTGTAGCACTTGCATTTTACTCGTAAGCACGTTACTATAAGCCACTGTAATTTGGCAATGTATGCTAATAATATATAGTGAATAGAGCTTATGAGTAAAAACCTAGTAATCGTTGAGTCCCCAGCAAAAGCAAAAACTATCGAGAAATACCTCGGGAGCGATTTTACGGTACTCAGTTCCGTGGGCCACATCCGTTCAATTGCGAAAAAAACTAAAGACGGTACACCGCCAATCGATGTAAAGAATGGATTTAAAACAACCTATGAAGTCGACAGCGAAAAGAAAAAGATTATTACCGAACTTAAAAAGCAAGTAAAAGCTGTTGGTAAAGAAAATGTCTGGCTCGCAACCGATGAAGACCGCGAAGGAGAAGCTATTGCATGGCACCTTTGCGAGGTACTCGGCCTTGACCCACTCACGACAAAACGAATTGTGTTCCATGAGATCACGAAAGATGCAATTACGCATGCTGTCGCGAACCCACGCACCATTGATATGAAACTAGTCGAAGCCCAGCAAGCCCGCCAAATCTTGGACCGTATCGTAGGCTTCGAACTAAGTCCAGTGGTCTGGCAAAAAGTACCTGGCGGCAAGTCTGCAGGTCGCGTACAAAGCCCTGCAGTACGGCTACTCGTCGAGCGTGAACGTGAAATTCGT
>DATIIX010000054.1:0-6046 GCA_035479175.1 Saccharimonadales bacterium (SeqCode)
GATGTTACTGCAATCGAACATTACAAGTCTGTGCTCGCTGCTTGTAAGGAGCGGGGTATTGAGCCGATTATAACCCTCTTTCACTTTACATTGCCTGTTTGGTTTGTTGAGATGGGCGGGTTTGAAAGAGCGGCAAATGTACGGCTTTTCGTGGATTATGCGATGCGCGTTTTGGAAGAGTTTGGTATGAGCGTGAAATACGTAATTACCATGAACGAGCCAGAAATATATGTACGTCACGGCTATATAGAGGGTTTATGGCCGCCGCAGCTAATGAATAAGCGTCTTGGTAAAACGGTGCTTGCTAATCTCGTCAAAGCGCATAATCAGATTGCCGATAAGCTCCATGCTGCTAGCCGGCGCTATAAAGTTTCGATTGCTAAGGATTATAGCTATATTTACCCAGGCGATGATGCTTGGCTGACCGTGCGTGCGGCAAGCTATAAGCATCGCCAGCATAATGAAGCGTTCCTGAACAAAGTCATTAAGACTTGTGATTTTATTGGCATTAATTATTATTTTAGCGAACGTGTGTATGGCTATCGTGTGCATAATCCTGATCTACGAGTCAATGACGTCGGCTGGGATATGCAGCCACAATATTTGGCGCGCGTGCTTGAGGAGCTCCATGAAAAATACGATAAACCGATTTTTATTACCGAAAATGGACTTGCAGACGGCGTTGACAAAGACCGGATATGGTGGCTGACGCAGACTATATTAGCGTTACAAGTGGCAATTAAAAAAGGCGTACCTGTGATGGGGTATTTGTACAGCAACCTTACCGATGGATTTGAGTGGGAGAAAGGCATGTGGCCGCAATTTGGACTATTTGCCGTGAATCCTAAGACAATGGAGCGCACGCCAAGGCAAAGTGCACGATGGCTCGCTAAGACACTCAAGAAGCTACGATGATAAATATGAGTAAGCACGGCGCAAATATTGTTGTAATCGGTGGTGGAACAGGGAGCTTTACACTACTGCAGGGACTTAAGAGCTACACTAGTAATATTACGGCGCTTGTGAATATGGCCGATGACGGTGGCTCAACGGGGCAGCTACGTGATGAGCTGGGCGTGTTGCCGCCTGGAGATGTACGACAATGTTTAGTGGCACTTAGCGCGGCACCTCAGGTGCGCGATTTGTTTAATTACCGGTTTGAAGAAGGAAGTTTGAAGGGGCACGCCTTCGGGAATTTGTTTTTAACAGCACTTGAAAAGATGTCGGGCAATTTTGCTGAGGCAGTGGAGCTTGCGAGCTTGGTTCTGAAGATTACTGGTCGGGTTGAGCCAATCACCCTGAGCAATGTAAGGCTTTGCGCAGAGGGTGCTGACGGTAAGCCGATCATTGGCGAATGTAACATCGGGGAGGCCGCATTAACGCCACGTCCTCATATCTGGCTTGAGCCTGAGGCGGATGCTAACCCTGCAGCCGTGCGCGCAATTATGGATGCAGATATGGTGGTGATCGCGCCAGGCAATCTGTATGGCAGCCTTGCGCCTGCACTTGTGATTGACGGGGTTCAACGTGCCCTCAGACGTACGAAAGCGAAATGCGTGTATGTGGCGAATCTTGTCACAAAACCAGGGCCAACTGATGGATTCACCGTAAAAGATTTTGCTGATGAAATTGAACGACTTGTAGGTAGCAAATTTCTTGACTATGTGGTCTTTAATAACGATACGTCGTCGGATGAGTTAGTAGAGCGCTATGCTCGCGACGGTGAATATGCGGTGGCGTTTAATATTCCTGAACTTAAAAAACAACATTATCAGTTTCGTGCGGCGTCAATTTTGGCGAAGCACGCTTGGGATGGCGCGCAATCAAGCGATCCGCTTGCGGCTTCACGAAGTTTTATCCGCCATGATTCGGATGCTGTTGCACGTCAATTAATGCGTATTTACTTTACCTAGTGAAGTCGATATTTTATCTTGATTTAGATCGCACGCTCTTCCGTACTGAGCGAGTCGGAGAATTTTTCCCCGCACTTGAGCAACTCTACCCACAAAACACAGCTTTACATGATAGCTATGCGCTGCGTGAGCAATATTTTGTATTTCCGCAGCATAAAGACGGTGATGAGAAAACGTATTACTATGATGTTGCGAGACAATTGCGTGACGCTGGACTTGATATTGAGCAAGCTTTTTCGGCGCTGCGCACCGAACTTGGTGACGGCCGATTTGAGCATGAAGGTGTTCGCGATTTTGTGCGGGCGCTGCAAGTGCACGGCGTAGTCAAGATTCTTACTTATGGTGAGGATATTTATCAGAGATTCAAGGTGTCGCTATGCCCGTCGCTTGCGGGTCTGGAGGTAATTACGACGCTTGAGCCAAAGGCGAAATATCTCAATAAGCACTCTGTGGCAGGGGACTGGGTTGTTGACGATAAAATTATAGATGACCTGACAACAGGTATCCAAACTGTTCACATTCAGTACGACATGGCGAAACCCGCAGATGTATATTCGCTTACTGAGGCGACTGAACATATAGTTCGTGGCATATCTTTCTAAGTAATTAGGGGTATGGATTGACTTTGTAGCATAAGCGTGCTATATTCAATTTTAGCAATGAAGTCTGCAGTACCTACTACCGAAGTTAAAGTCCAAGAGAAGAAACCATACAGCCCAAAGATGGCGGTAGTAAACATCGTCATGTTCAGCAGCCTCTTTCTTGTTTGGCTCGTTCTACAATTGCAAAAATAGCAGCAATGACGTCTTGTATAGCGAAAATTACCACGACCTTATAAAGGGCAGTGGTAATTTTTATATCTGTTAGCCTAACTCGTTATCCACAAATCTGTGGATAAATGTAACCACAATACGAAAAGTTGTCAAAAAATGGTATTGCAGTTGTAATCAGACCAGTTTATGATGAGTTCAGTGGAATAAGCGTAAGCGATTGCGCACAACACAAACACCACAACAATAAAAATACAAAAAATCACCGCAAGGTGAAGGGTACGGACTAAACCATGACACAACCTATCAGCCAACTACCACACAAGCACGTAGCCGGTTGTATTATCGCGCCAGCACGTGGGTAGTTAACGCCTTATTATTTCTGATACCTAACCGTTTTTCTGCACTTTAACAAATTAGCGACATCCTCGAGATCAACAATCTGGTGGTGAACCAGTGGTCTATCGACCCACATTAAAAATAGTCGAATGTACCTTCCTCTAACACAACACCTCCCAAAAAACTCCACCTCACACATAAGTCTCTCTTAGATAAGCAAATCGGACTATGGGTTTCTTAGAAATCACCGTCGGCGCTTATCTTTACTTATACACAAAAAACAAACACACCATGCGAAAACAAACATAGGTTTGCTACCAGTTTGGTGATCTCGAGTTGACAAAAAGAGGAAGGGCACGCCCTTCCAATGCATCATCGAAGTAAATTCGCTGGCGCATTTCCATCCCTTCAAGCTCGCTTCGCTCGTGCGGATACAGCCTGGGAATGGTATACTTTTGTTATATGAGTATAAAAGAACATCCACCACTTCATGTTCCTGTGTTACTCGAGTCGGTCATTGCATTACTGCAACCTCAATTAGGCGAGAATTATCTCGACCTGACGGCGGGGTATGGTGGTCATGCGAGAGTCGTACTGGAGAAGACAGATAATTATATTGAATCAGCCTTGGTTGATCGCGATGATTTTGCGATTGCACACCTCGGTGAGTTTTCTGACAAAGGGACTCGTTTACTGCATACCGACTATCTCAGTGCTGCAAAACAGCTAGTAGAAGAAGGGAAGCAATTCGATATAATATTAATTGATTTGGGGGTGTCGTCACCACAGCTTGATATGCAAGCAAGAGGGTTCTCGTTTAATCGCGATGGACCTCTCGATATGAGGATGGATAATCGACAAAGCTTAACAGCTGAGACGATTGTTAACACTGCAAAACGCAATGAGTTAACCAGAATCATACGAGAATATGGCGAGGAGTCACCAGGCACTGCAAAACGCTATGCCGAAGCGATTATCGCCGCTCGGCCTATACAAACGACTGGGCAGCTCGCGGACGTTATCAAGCAATCTCATGTCGGCAAGTGGCAGAAAACCCACCCAGCGACACGTACCTTTCAGGCCATACGGATCCAGGTCAACGATGAGCTCCACCAGGTTCGTGAAGTGATGCCGCTCCTCCCTCGATTACTGAAAAAAGGTGGTCGAGTTGGCGTCATTAGCTTTCACAGCCTGGAGGATCGCATCGTAAAGCGCTATTTTGCCGAACAGACAAGAAGTGGCTACGAAGCAGAGCTCGAAATCGTGACCAAGCGTCCAATTGATGGATCCATTCAGGATGTTCACAACCCGCGATCACGCAGTGCAAAATTGCGCGTCGCAGTGAAAAAATAAAACAAAAAAGGAGGGGTAACTGCATGCCAGTACATATCCCAGTACAATACCAAGACGAATCTGCAAACGTAGACGTACACGTTAAGTAGTATTCGCAACCGCTCTTACGGAGAGCAAAAAGCTCTCCGTAAGGCACCAAGTAAACAAACACAAAAAGAAACCACCACAATGTCATATAACCGAACCGTACAATTTAATAGCAGGCGCCAAACTAACTGGCAGCGCAATCAAAATACAGTTGCTTTTGCCTCTGCTGTAAAACTCGGCCCAATCAGCCACACCGTACTCGTTGCTCTTATGATTACAGTGCTAGGTTTGATATACTTAACACAGGCTACTCGAGTGTCTGGGTATGATTATGCAGCCAATGCAATCTCAGACAAGATTTCTTCATTGACCGAACAGAAGGATAACCTGGAAGTTGAGAATGCTCGTCTTACGGCACTGCAAACTGTCAAAAACTCTAACGTTGCAAAGGCAATGACGACCCCGACAGATGTTCAGAGCGTGAGTGAGTAGTACCTAACCCCTAAAACTCATGGAACTGCATTTTTCCCAAGGAAGTCGCGCGAAAAAGATTGCTGTAGTAACCCTTGCTGCAATGGCGATTTTTATTGTGCGCCTTTTTTATATTCAGGTGGTGCAGCATGAGAAGTATGTTGCACAGGCGGATCAGGAGCAAGTGAAGCAATTTACACTCCACGCCAAACGGGGTGAAATTTATACAATGGACGGCTCCACGCCGGCAAAGCTGGTGATGAATCAGACAGTGTACACTGTGTGGGCTGACCCAACAGAGGTAACCGACAAGAACGCTGTAATATCGGCACTTAACAGTATTGCCGGGGGAAATGTACGTGATAATTTTGCGCAATATCTCGATATGAGCCATTCGCGCTATCAGGTGCTTGCAACAAAAGTGACGATGCAGCAAGCAGAAATGCTGAAGAAGAAACGCTTAGCTGGTATTGGATTCGATGGGGTGAGCCAACGGGTTTATCCCGAGGGCCAACTAGCGAGCCAGGTGCTTGGATTTGTTGATGCAAACGGTGAGGGTAAATATGGCTTTGAGCAAGCAAATGATGCACAACTAAAGGGCAAGGACGGGCTGCTTAAGACGGTGACAGACATTCGCGATGTGCCTCTTACAGTATCTGATAAAAACATTCGTCAACCTGCAGTGAACGGCCAGAATATGGTGCTGACGATTGATCGTAATATTCAGGCTGAGACGGAACAAGCGCTTGCGGACGGTGTGGCAAAGAGTGGGGCTGACCACGCTAGTGCAATTGTTATGGATCCACAAACCGGCAAGGTGCTTGCAATGGCGAATGTGCCTACCTATGATCCGTCCCAGCTCAATAAGGTAACTGACGTTGCACAGCTTAACAATGATATTGTTTCAGCACCATACGAACCTGGATCTGACATTAAGACATTTACTGTGGCGACGGGTGTCGACAAAGGAGTTATCACTCCAGGTTCAACGTATAATAATACTGGACAGATTAAGGTCGATGATATCACGATTAACAATGCTACAAAAACGGCAGCGGTAACGGGCAATATTACAATGCAAACGGCATTGAACTGGTCACTTAATACAGGTATGGTGACGATTGCCGAGCGACTTGGTGATGGCAATTATATTACGCGCCAGGCACGCGATAC
>DATIIX010000055.1:0-5890 GCA_035479175.1 Saccharimonadales bacterium (SeqCode)
CCGCAGCAATGCCAACACCTCCAACTCCAACTCCAATGCCTGTGGCGCCAGTCGCACCAAATCCCACGCCAATGCCCACTCCTCCAAGTCCTCCTATCACCCCGGTTGCGCCCCCTTCAACAGGCCTCAATTTCGAAGAAACTCCCCGTCCAAACATGCAACCTCCAACAGCTCCTCCATTGCCACCTATTCCGCCAGCCCCTAATACTGGGCTATAATAGCCACTACTATGGATAGCGATACAACGCGACTCAACAAATTACTCGCGCTACAGCTTGGCGTTTCTAGACGTGAAGCAGATATTCTTATTGACACCGGCTCTGTCACGGTAAATGGCAAAGTTGCCGAGCTAGGTGGACGAGCGAGCGAATCCGATAGCATTACCGTTGCCGGTAAACCAATTGCCACCAAGAAAACACCCTATGTTTACCTTGCGCTCAATAAACCTGTTGGCTACGTATGCTCACGCCGGCCACAAGGGGATAGTCCAACCATCTACAGTATTCTTCCGCATGAATACCACGCACTCAAACCAGTTGGGCGACTCGACCGCAATAGTTCTGGCTTAATTCTCCTTACAAACGACGGTGACTTTGCATTTAAAATGACACACCCTAAATTCGCTAAGACAAAAGTCTATCATGTCCGCATCGATCACGATCTTGAGCCGCTCCACCAGCAAATGATTAGCGACTTTGGTGTCGACCTTGAGGATGGCCACAGTCAACTAACACTCGCTCGCCTCAGCGATAATCGCCGAGATCAATGGGAAGTAACCATGAGCGAAGGACGCAACCGTCAGATTCGACGTACTTTTGCCGCCCTCGGTTACACCGTCAAAGAACTTCACCGCGTACAATTTGGTAATTACTCTCTCGGTATGCTGCAACCCGGTGACTTTCAATTCACAACAGTGCAGTAAGATAATACAAAAAACCACCAAATGGTGGCTTAAATAATTTCATGGTGGTGCTGGCAGGCCAGCCAGCTCGGGATTGTCGCTCCCGAGCCAGACTGGCCATGCCGTCACCTGAGGGTGTAAGAGATCACTTGACTGCGCCGGCCGGAGCCAGCAGGTCGATCTCCCCGCGGACGGGGTCCGTGGCGCCGGCCGCCACCGCCTTGATCCGCGTGATGTAGCCGAGCAGCAGCGTACGTGCGTTCTCTCCGAGGCGCCCGTTGGGAACCTCGAAGATCTTCTCGGGCACCGCCTGGTCGGCGATGGCCGGGCGCACGATGATCTGCTCGCCGAAGACGTCGAGGACGATGGTGTACGCCGCACCGGTGAGCCTCACCGCCGAGCGGTCGTCGGTCAACTCCGGGCTTCCCAGGTCGTCGGCGAGCAGGCCCTGGAGGGCCGGCCCCATGAGGAAGATGACCTGGAGCGCGCCGGCCATCAGCCGGTTGCAGTTGTCGCGCTCCCGCGTCAGCGTCTCGACCTCGGCGGTGAGCCGCTCCACCTGGCTGGTGAGCTGCTCGTTGGCGAAGACCGTACGGGTGAATTCCTCGTTGACCGAGGCGCAGGACACGACCTCGCGGACCATCCGCAAGCCGCCCTTGCCGTCGTCCTCCGGCTGGAGGAGGACGTGGCTGCTGATGAGGCTGTTGACCTCGGTGCAGGTAGCCGGGACGGTCACGCTGTTGCCACGCTCGTTGATGATCGTGCGAGTGTGCTGGCGGAACAGACCACGGAACATGGTTGACCTCCAAGGTCACGGCCCATACACTCCTACCCGGTTTGGGCGGAGCAGGGATTACAAAGTTCATGTGTTATAAACTGTGTAATCCCTGCTCCGTTGATCTCTCGTATATAAACGTTCATGCCCTCAGGCAATGGGGTCTATTATACTATATATAATTATATTGTCAATATTCTTTTCAGTCATTCCGGAGTAACTCCCATTAACCACATAAACCTGCAACCTATATCATTGACTATGATAACAAAATATGTTAAGATATAATTTAGGCTCGGACAGACCGAGATATCGAGCAGGGATGAGACAGATAGTGAGCAAGCGTGCCACGCGGCGTGAAGCACTCCTGTACATGATCAAAGACCGCCACAACCCGACCGAGCATGTCGCCACCGATTGGACGGCGATATGGAGACGGGGAGAGAGGTGGCTTTGCACTTACTGCGGTCATCGGATCCCCACCAATGGGGTTCCGATCATCGAGACACGGAAGCAACCGTGGCGAATCCCGAGCGAGATGATCACGCGATTCCGTGCAATGCGGCGCCATCAAGAGGCATAGCCTCTCGTGGTCACCGCCCTTACGGGCGTCAGCAACAGCTGGCGCCCTATTTCTTTTAGCAGCGCCTCAATCTCAATCACCAATAACCGATAAATGAGTGCAGTAGATACAAAACATCTATAAAGTCCCTTAAGACACCTTCGTTAAGGAGGGTGGACAATCTCCAGATATTGACATATATTATATAATAGTTTATAGTGACACTGCCTTATCAGCTACAAGTGGCAAGGAGCATCGGCATGGACTATCCCACACGAATCGTTGGCGTCCTACAGGACGAACACGAACAACGGTTGCTCGTCCCCACCGATTTCGGACACAGTCTGCGCGACCCTTACGCAGTTCACCTCAACTTCAACCCAGGCAGCGATCATAAAGAATGGATCGTGTCTATCGAACTCTTCACTGAAGCATTCGATAGGCCAGATAGAACCCATGGGTATGGTGACGTGACCATCACTTATTACCCTACGGACAACCAGCTCTGGATCGGACTACAGCCTCCCGAGGGAGTCGCGACAATCGCCTTCCCAGCAACAGCGGTCGCAGAGTTCATCAACTCCACACGAAATAGCGCCACCGACAACGTCAGGGAGACGGCCCTCGACATATTTTTCGAAAAAGTCGAGAAGTGTGCGAACCAGAGTTGGTGACCCGCGCCAAGCTGAAAGGCTCTCCGGCTCCCCTCAATCAGAGGGGGAGCCGGAGATAGCCCATAGCTAAAAAACTCCCTCAACGCAAGCCTACAACACCATTAATACCGCTTGCGCTCGCAAGCTTTTTTTATTTCTGTTATAATTACCTCTAATATGGCTTCAAAATTACCAACAGTTGCAATTATCGGTCGGGCTAATGCGGGCAAAAGCTCGCTTTTTAATCGTATGGTCCGCTCGCAGCAAGCAATTGTTGCCCGCGAAGCCGGCACCACTCGTGACAATGTCCTCGGTAAAGTAAGCTACAGCCGCCGTAATACTGGCGAAGATGGCCAAACCGGCGAATTCTGGCTTGTTGATACCGCTGGCTTGAAGGACCCTAACGACGAATTTGAAGCGGGTATTCAAGACCAAATCCAGGAAGCGGCAGATGCCGCCGATGTAATTTTGGTTGTTGTTGATAGCACTGAATACCCTGGCGACGAAGATCGTACTGTTGCAAAAAAAGCACTTAAAAGCAAGAAGCCGGTCATCCTCGTTACCAACAAAGCTGACCTTAAAGATGCAATTCACAACGACGAGTTCCGCCGCCTTGGTATCAAAGATATCATTCGCACCAGCGCCGAGCATAATTCAGGCGTTAGTGAACTGCTCGATAAGATCGCCGAAATTATCCCAGAAGCCCACCAGGCAGAAGCTGACGATATCCTCCGCGTTGCACTTATCGGTCGCCCGAACGTGGGCAAGAGCCATCTTTTTAACACGCTCGCTGGCAAGCAACAAGCACTTGTTGCAAACGTCGCCGGTACCACCCGCGACCTCAACCGAGTGCAAATTGGCTACCACCAGCAAACCATCGAACTTGTCGACACCGCTGGTATCCGCCGCCAGGGAAAACAAGAGGTTGGTATCGAGAAATTCTCAGTCCTTCGTACACTCAACGCGATCGAAGAGGCCGATATCTGTTTCCTTTTGATGGACGTAAACGAACTCAATGTAGCCCTTGATCAAAAGCTCGCTGGCATTATTGCCGAGGCAGGTAAAGGACTTGTGCTCGTGGTCAGCAAGTGGGACAGCGTTATGGATAAAGACGCGTTTACTCGCGATGCGCTAGCACCAAAGATTGCTCATAACTTCGACTTTGTACCGTGGGCGCCGCTGATTTTTACCAGTAGCGTCACGGGACAGAACGTTACAAAGCTTTTTGACCTCGCCATAGACATCCGCACCCGCCGCGAACAAGAGACAAAAACTCGCGTGCTCAATGATGTCCTACAAAACGCCGTAGCGAAGCACCCGCCAGCAGGCCTCAAAAACACCCATCCGAAGCTCCGTTACATGGTGCAAACCGACACGTTACCACCTTGGTTTGTCGTCTATGGCTCAAACCTCAAATTCATACACTGGAGCTATAAGCGCTACATTGAGCGACTCGTTCGTGAAGCCTACAACTATTCTGGTACGCCAATTAAATTTAGTTATCGCGACGAAAAGCAGATCAAGAGCAACAAAGAACGTGTTGCTAAGGGCTTAGAGCCAGTCACAAAAGCCTACAAACAACGCAAAGAAGTCGAAAAACACGAACAGCGCCAGCTCGAGCGCGAGTCCGGAGAAGAGTAGCTCATGAAGGTCATTATTGGCCTAGGTAACCCCGAGGAAAAATACCGAGGGACCCGTCACAACGTTGGATTCTGGGTACTTGAAGCACTCGCTGATGCCCGTAAAGTTTCGTTTAAGCTAGAAACTAAGTTTAATGCACGTATCGCCACGGTGGCCATTGCAGGTGAAAAGATTTTACTTGTGCAGCCGCAAACGTACTACAACGAGGTAGGCATCAGCGCCCGCGGACTGCTCGATTTCTATAAGCTCACCACAAAAGATTTCCTTATTATTCACGACGACCTTGCACTACCACTCGGCACCATCCGTACACGTCTTGGCGGCAGCGACGGCGGCAATAATGGCCTGAAATCACTTGCAGCTCACATTGGCGCCAATACTGCACGTATTAGAGTAGGAGTATGGGTTGAGCATCACCACGGCGCCGATAAAGTTGGCATCGTACTCGGTAGATTTACTCATGATGAGCAAAAAGAGCTCGCCCAGGAGCTCCCAATTATCCAGCGTATCACGCAAGATTTTATTTCAGATACATTTGAAGCAACGACGCACAAGCCCCAAAAAAGTTGAATAGCCCCCGCCGATGATGGCGAGGGCTACCCCTTGAGTACGGAAGAATTCACGTATGGGTGGCGCAGCGCCATATTACCCGTCGTGGTCTCTGGCACTATCGATAGGCCAGCGCAAAATCTCGCGCTGCCAGTCACTCGCAGTCTCGACTAGACCAGCCAGACCGCACCAGAGCAAAGCGAGTACCATCGGCAACTGGGCCCAAAGCACGCGGCCAGTCTCCGTTAGACCGATCATGATCAAAAGGAACATGCCGGCCACCGCACACATAGCACCTACCACCCAACGCTCGCGTTGGGATTTACTCTTTGGCAATCCTGCGCGCGACTCTTTCGATGCAAAGTGCTTACGCACCCACATCTTTACCCGCCCCTCCCGATAAGGGGCATCCGAGCCTTCGGCACTCATAGGTAAGCACCATCCTTCACTAAGGGGCTGTACGCCCAGGTTACCAAGCAATACGTAATAAAACTATATAATTAAACTGTATATAAAGCAACCTTTCAACACACAACACGCACCAGAGAGATAGGAAGCTGTTAAGTGACCTCAAAACAGGAACGAGCCCTCCTTATTTTTTCCAACCAAAAAGCGCCAGGTAAGAGTGGGCATCACCTGGCGCCATTTGGACCCTTCATCCCACCCTGATCGGGCATAGCGTGACCCACCTCACAACATATGGAGGTCCGCCGGATAAAGGGGTTAGTATACTCACTAAAGCTTGTCTAACGGTGATGTAGTGGAGGGTAGAATACTGCATCACACCATAGTGCGCAACCTAACATAAG